>MWBE01000018.1 GCA_002068915.1 Parcubacteria group bacterium ADurb.Bin326 | reverse complement strand
AGGAAGCTAAAATTGCTTTCGGATTTGACCCCAACAAGGTTAATGGCGCTTTGCTGGAAGTGCTTACCCCGACCATTGATGAATTAGTTCAACAAATAAATTCAGCTATAGACTTCTATCATGATAATTTCAATGATACGCAACCGATAGAAAAAGTTGTTCTTTGCGGTGGCGGAGCCAATTTTATCGGCATCCAAGAAGTTTTATCTAAAAAATTGAAGATGGAAGTCCTAAAAAGCGAGCCTTTTAAACTACTTGAAAACCCGGATACTAAATTTTTCAACGAGAAAAGATCGCAATCGTTTATAACGGCCATCGGACTGGCTATCAGAGGATTAAATTCGGAAACCTTCTATGATCACAATTAATCTGATACCCAAAGAGCAAAAGGAGGTCCTCAAAAGCGCCAAAGCCTTCAGGTTGGCTCGGGAGGCTGTTTTGTTGCTTTTTGTTTTTGCTGCCGCGGCCGCGATCATGCTTCTATTGTCGCGTTATTTTTTGGAATATCAATTAGCCGACCTTTATGAAAGAAATGCCGCCAATATCAGGTCTAACGAGGCAATTAATATGCGTATATCTCATATTAATTCCAAAATTTCCTCAGCCGAAGCGATACAAAAAAATTTCCAGCCACTATTGCCAATAATCTCTAAAACCTCGTCAATTACCCCGCCCAACGTAAAAATCGATCAGATCAGATTCTTCCGACAACAGGCAACGCTGGAAATATCAGGTTCAAGCAAAACTCGAACTGATTTATTGGAATTTAAAGGAAAATTAGAGCAAGCTGAGTGGATAAAATCATTCGATTTGCCACTCAATTCCTTAATCGATAAAGAGGGTAATAAATTTACCATAAAAATATTCCTTGATCCGGCAAAATTATGAGCCTAATTTATAAATTCAAGAATCAAATAATCTCGATTGTCCTCAGCCTAATTTCTCTTCTGGCAGTGGTGATTCTGATAATTATTCCGGCTTTTAGATCCATTAATTCCATCAACAAGGAGATAAAACAACAAGAGGAAGAATTAGAAAATAGACTGGCAATGGGACTCAACGCCAAAAAAATAAAAGATGACCTCAATGAAATTGAGGCTTATGTTGGCGACATTGATAAAATCTTTTTAGAAAAAGAAAGCGAACTGGAAATGATAACGCGGCTGGAGGCCTTAGCCTCAGCCAATGGCGTCGAAGCTTCCATTAGGCCTGATTTTAAAATTCAAAACTTCAGCAATGACGCGGGAAAACTTCCTTTATCTATGACCATATCCGGCAACTATCCTCAGATAATAAAGTTTATAAACAGCCTCGACTGTCAAGAATACTACTACAACATAGACAACGCTAATCTTTCCAGGGTTGCCCGAGGCAAGGATTCAAGTATTGTCAGTTTGGATGTTTCCGGAAGTTTATTCATCAAGAAGTAATATGCTGAAACTCCCTTTCAAACTAAAATGCGCGCCTGACAATAACTGCATCTTGCGGTATGTTTATCCGGTCTCCGTTTTTTTGGGAACGCTGATGCTTTTGGGCGTGATGTTATTTCTCTATCGCAATGTTTATGAAACACTAGCTCAGGCCGAACTGGTCAACGATTTGAAAGCCAAAGTGGCGCAAGAAAATCTTAATCTTAATAAATTCAACGAGATCATCGACAAGATGAAAAATAAGTCATCATGTACCGAAATAAACTCTTCCGAACTGCGCGATCCTACGGTCTTTGTTGAACGGGCGCCAACACAACCAGAACAACAACAAAGCATTTAAAAAAATACCCCTCGTTTTTTCGAGGGGTATTTTTTATATCAAATTATTTTAAAAACTAATTTTTAAGCGGCGACATCTGTCGAAGCTTTTCTATTGTCGACGGCAAATGCTTCAGTAACGCCTCGATATCTGACTTTTTGGTAAACCTGCCCAGCGTCAGACGCAAACTGCCATGTGCGTGCTCAATTGGCACGCCAATCGCCAGAAGCACGTGACTAGGCTCAAGCGAACCTGAAGAGCAAGCCGAACCGGTGGAAGCGCAAATTCCATGCCGTGATAACATCAAAACAACGCTCTCCCCCTCTACTCCGGGAAAAATAAAACTGGCGTTGTTGGGTAGTCGGTCTTTCAAAGACCCATTGAGCGAGCTACGCGGTACTTTTACTAGAACTTGCTTGACTAAATAATCGCGCAACTCTTTGATGCGTTTGATATCTTCGCTTCTCTCTTTTTTATCAGAGACGATTTCTACTGCTTTACCAAAACCGACAATTTCCGCGACATTGTAAGTCCCGCTTCTAGCGCCTTGCTGCTGGCCTCCGCCATAAACTAACGGCTCTAATTTTATCCCCGATCCGACGTAAAGCGCGCCTACTCCTTTTGGTCCATAGATTTTATGGGCGGAAAGCGACATTAGATCTACTCCTAATTTTTTGACGTTGCATTCCACGTACGCCGGCGCCTGAGTAGCGTCAGTATGAAATAAAATCCTTCTCTTTCTACTAGAATTAGCTTCAGCTATGACCTGCGCTAATTTCGTAAGAGGCTGAATGGAACCAATTTCATTATTGGCAAGCATCACTGAAACCAGAACGGTATTTGCTTTGATTGATTTTTTCAAATCTTCGGGAGACACTAAACCATTTTTATCAACCTTCAAATAAGTGGACTCAGCCAAACCGTCTTTTACCAGCCTGCGCACCGGCTCAATGACCGCCTCATGCTCTACCGCAGAAATAATTATATGCGGCTTAAAACCCGAATTATCCCTCAAAATAGCCCTCGTGAGGCCCAAAATAGCCCAATTATCGCTTTCGGTGGCTCCGCTGGTAAAATATACATTTTCGGAAGAACAACCCAAAAAAGAGGCTATTTTGGCTCTTGAGGCCTCTACAGCAACCATTGCCTCATTTCCCTTGCCGTGCAAAGAAGAGGCATTGCCAAACGCCTCATTAAAATAAGGGGCCATTGCCTGTAAAACACGGGGATCAACCGGGGTAGTGGCAGCGTTATCTAAATAAAAAGATTTTTGTTTTGCCATAATTTTTTATACAGCGATCAATTCTTTGACTTCAGGAACCTTTTCTTTAACCACCATACCAATGCCATTCTGCAAAGTCATTGCCGACATGGGACAGCCGTGACAAGCTCCCTGTAATCTAACTTTTAATTCTCCCGAACTAGGATCAAAAGAGACAAACTCAACATCGCCGCCATCCATTTGCAAATGCGGACGAACTTCATCGAGGGCTTCTTTGATCTTTTTCTCAATATCTTTGGGCATAATTTATTTATTATTTTCTTTATAATTTTTTATCCCTGCCGCCAAAGCATCATGCGCCAATATAGAGCAATGCAATTTAGGCGCCGGCAAGCCGCCCAATTCTTTGGCTATATCAAGTTTTTCAATTTTTAAAGCCTCCTCAATCGTCTTGCCCTTGGCCATTTCCGTCAACATCGAAGAAGTGGCAATGGCAGCACCACAACCTAGCGTTTCAAACTTAATATCAACTATTTTGCCTTCATTTATTTTGAGATAGAGTTTCATAACATCGCCGCAAACCGGATTACCTACCTGACCAACAGCGTCGGCATCTTTAATTACGCCTTGGTTCCTGGGATTATGAAAATGATCCATTACTTTTTCAGTATACATAAATTATTTTAAATTAAATCGCTTAATTTGAACTTGCGTAAAGTTTTGATGATATTTTTCTGGAGCTCATCCCAAACTCTTCTGGTCAAGCAACCTTTGGCACTGCAACCGATCTTTCCGCTCTCCCCTGCCATGCAATAAAAAACAGCCAAAGGACCTTCCAGAGCCTCGACAATTTCAAACACATTAATTTTGGAAGCGGGACGGGATAGAACATAGCCACCCTCGGAACCTTTGACAGCAAAAACTAAGTCATTAGACTTAAGCTTGGAAAATATCTGTTCCAAATAGGATTGGGAGATGTGCTCTTCTTTGGCAATCTGAGTCAAGGGAGTCGGCTTCTTGCTTTTATTTTGTGCTAGCCGAACCATGGCCTTCAGGCCATACTCGGTTTTGGTAGTAAACATCATATACTTAGCATATCCTACTATTTTTGTAGGTTATTACCAGTATATAATACAAATACCCACCTGTCAAGTGGGTATTTAAGGCTTTTCAACAATAATCAAGACTTTCGGTTGCTGGGCCATTTCCGCATCGCTCATGCCGTCCTCGGCCAACTCATGGCTCCAATCGTGTATCGCGCCCAACAATGTTTCGTAAGGATATCTATAGCCATTGCCTTTGCGAGTGCCTGGATCATTGGTAATGAATTCGCTGTCGTTATAACCCTTGATTACCAGCATGTGATAAATCGGGCCGGGCTGTTTAAAATTCGGATTCTTAAGTTCGCGTCCGGCCGCCGGCACTATAATCAAATTGCCCTGCGATAATTCATACTTAATTTTATCTGCCGTTACTTCTTTGGTAATACTTGCCTCTAAACCAAAATATTCTATGAGCATCCGTACGGTTTCCTCCGCTGTAGCATCAACCTTGTATCCGCGCTCTTCCTGCCACTTTAATATTTTTTGCAACTCCTCTTCCATAATTGCCTCTGTCAACGGCTGATTCTTAAAATATCTGGCCGCCATAATCATTGACGCCTCCTCGCAAGTTTCTTCGTGAACTTCGTCCCAATTAGCAAACGGCGCTTGTTGGGCAAAAAGAACCGGCAATTCAAGCTTAGCCGGAACTTCTACTGTTTTGCTTTCCTCATTAATTGTAGCATCGAGCGGTTCTTCGGATTCCTCAATTTTTGAAGTTTCTGCTTCCTCTACTTCTTGAGTTGCTGGTTTATTTTCTTGACTTGAAGTTGCCAAGCCTTCCTCGCCAACACTTTCCGGCTCTGCAGAAACAGAAACGGTACGGGTTGTCTGTCCACAGCCCGACAAAAGAAAAATTATGGCTACTGATAAAATTATTAGGCGCTTCATTAACAAGGGTTGGTTTTTGTTTCTTTATTTTCAATTGTCTCAATTGCTTTATCGCCACTAACCTCGATTACGCCTTGATAATAAGTCATGGTACAGCACTGGCCATCCATAAACTTAAACTCATATTTGCTGCTGGAGATAACGGTCAGTTGAACATTTTGAAATTGCTTTAATTTATTATAGATCTCAAGATCGCTAGAGAGATTATATTTCTGTTTCACGAAATCCGACAGGGCCTTGTTGCCATTAATTAAAGAATCGATCGCCGATTGCGGTACTGGTCCGGGCATGCCAAAGCAAACACCAGGATTGTACTTATCTACCAGATGCATCTTAGCAATTAACTCTGGGGTTATATTAAAAGATCTTTCAGAGTCGCTAACCGTTCCGGAAGATCCCGACGTCTCCCCGGTAGGGACGGATCCGGAATCAGGATAAAATCTTTTTACTTCCTTCTTGCCGGCAGCAGGAGCTGCGGCTATCAATTGGTTTTCGTTTGACTTGTCCAATCCAAGACTTGCGTTTTCTGCCTCACTTGAGGATGCGCTTCCTTCAACTTGACTTTTACTAGACTGTTGCTTAGTGGTAGTCGGCAAACATCCAGCCAAGCTAAGGGCGAATAATAATGAAATAGCAATGACAAGCTTCTTCATATTTTATAATTTAATTGCTTTAATTATAGCAAATTATTTCAAATAATGCCTCAGGTAATCTCCGGTGATACTATTTTTAGCTCCTGTGAGCTGTTCTGGCGTGCCTTTGGCAACAATCTTGCCCCCGCCATTGCCACCTTCTGGCCCAAGATCAATAATCCAATCAGCCTCTTTGATAATATGCATATTATGTTCAATCAGGATAACGCTATTGCCCTTGTTAATCAATTTATTAAGCGACTGAAGCAATAATTCAATATCATGATAATGCAAACCGACTGACGGCTCATCAAGCAGATACAACGTTTTCGAACCAAGCGTATGCGTAAGTTCGCGCGCCAATTTAATGCGTTGCGCTTCACCGCCGGAAAGCGTGGTAGCTGATTGTCCTAATTGCAAATACCCCAAACCAACTTCAGAGAGAACCTTCAACTTATCAGTAATCAAGTATTGGCCATCAAAATATTCTACGGCTTCATCAATTGTCAACTGCAACACCTCAGCGATATTTTTATTCTTATATTTGACCTGCAAAGTCTCACGATTAAACCTCTTGCCGTGGCAAACCTCGCACTCCGCCAAAACCGCCGGCAAAAAATGCATTTCAATCAAATTAAAGCCAGCCCCATCGCAAGCCTCACACCGCCCGCCCGGACGATTGAAGGAAAATCTCGAGGCAGTATAAGCGCGCTCGCGCGAAGCCGGCAGAGTAGCGAAGAATTCACGGATCGGAGTAAAAATTCCTGTATATGTAGCGGGGTTGCTACGTGGCGTACGACCGATTGGCGATTGATCGACGATAACAATTTTATTAATATACTCGCTACCAATCAATTTAGCAATACCGCGCATATCTTTTCTAAAACCGTGTTTAGCCTTGATCAAGTTTTCATACAAGGCATCATACATCAGGGTAGATTTGCCGCTACCAGAAACTCCGGTTAATGCCACCAATTTACGCAACGGAAACTCGACATCAATATTTTTAAGATTGTTGATATTGGCGCCGATTACTTTGATTGACTCTGCGTCTTTGACTCGTCGCGCACGGTCAAGATTAATTTCCTTTTCTCCTCGTAAATATTTCAAGGTAAGCGACTTGTCAAAATCCTTGCTCTTCAATAATTTTTTGGTTTCACCAATAGCCGTCACTTCTCCCCCATGTCGGCCGGCATAAGGACCAAGATCAACTAAATAGTCCGATTCCATGATTGTGCGCTCATCGTGCTCGACAACTACAACGGTATTATTTTGGTCGCGCAAAGACTTCAGGGTCTCAATCAATCGATCGGTATCGCGTTCATGTAAACCAATAGTCGGCTCATCCAGAACATACAAGGTATGCGACAAATGCGAGCCGATCTGCGAAGCCAAGCGAATACGTTGCGCTTCTCCGCCGGAGAGTGTTTCGGCGCTACGATCAAGCGTTAAATAGCTAATTCCCACTTTAAGCAAAAAATCCAAACGCGCCGTAATTTCATAGACCACCGTTTCGCTAATAGTTTTCTGACGCTCGGTCATCTTTTCATAATAATCGATAAAAAACTTATGTGCCTGATCCAGACTCAGTGATGTCACCTCAGATAAATTTTTGCCGTCCACGCGCACCGACAGAGCATTTTCATTTAAGCGCTTGCCGTTACACTTCAAGCAATTCTCTACCACGCGTTCATATTTATTTTCTCCCTCTTCATCATCTTCGCTTTTAGGTTTGAGTACCCATTTTTCTTTGTGTCCCAAACCGTGACATTCGTCGCAAGCGCCGTGCGGTGAATTAAAAGAAAATAACCTCGGCTCTAACTCAGGAAAGGCAAAACCATCATTAGGACAAGTCCAATTAGAAGAAAGTAACATTTCATCAATTTTTTTACTGCCGTCACAAAAAATAATACGCACCAGCCCTTTAGCCGCATCAAGTGAGGCCTCTACTGATTCCGACAAACGCGATTCATCAGTCGGGCGCACTTTGTCAATGACAATATCGATCGAATGTTTGTGCGTCTTAGTTAATTTAATCTGTTCACGCAAGGAATGATACTTGCCATCAATTCTTGCTTCGCTGTAACCCAATGCCAATTGGTCATAAAGCATTTGGTAATACTCGCCTTTACGATCAACGACTACCGGGGCTAGAATTTTAACATTATCCGCTCCCCGCTCTTTAGCGCGTCCAGCAATAATCTCCAGCATTTCGTCTAGCGCCATTTTGGAAATCTTGGTGCCGCACAACGGACAATATACTTCTCCCAGGCGTGCATACAGCACGCGAAGATAATCATAAATCTCGGTCAAAGTACCCACAGTAGAACGAGGGTTGTGGGAAAGAGCCTTTTGATCAATGGAGATGGCGGGAGCAAGACCGATAATTTCATCAACATCGGCCGGCTTCATCTGGCCCAAAAATTGCCGGGCATACGGCGAGAGAGATTCAATATAGCGCCTTTGACCTTCGGCAAAAATGGTATCAAAAGCCAAAGAAGATTTGCCACTTCCTGAAACGCCGGTCATGACCGTCAACTTATTATGCGGTATTTCCAGCGAGACGCCCTTCAAATTGTGTACTCGCGCATTGCGAATAATGATTTTATCTTCCATATCAGCTATTAATTATGCCTGAAATCTGTGGATAAGTCAAAAAGCCTATTTTTAGCTAATTCTGCAATAATTTCAATAGTTCACACGTGCGCGTGCATTATTGAAATTTAACCTCATTGACAATAGCCCAACAAAATGATATAATTATAAGTCAATTGTGACAAATTGTACCATTGAAACCCGAGCCACTTGAGGCTCAAAGAAAAGGAGTGAGACTATGTGTCAAGGAAACTGTTCGGCGCGCACGCCGAAAGAAGCACAGCAACCCTGTCCCTGCGGTTGCACTGACCCGCGAGAGTGCCTGGGTGATCCGCCTTGTGAGAGCTTGGCCGAAACCGCCCAAACCCCTCCCCCTCCAACTGCAAATCCGTCCGAAAACGAAGACTGAACGAGTCTTCGGGCTCCGGATGAGATGCAAAACGCCCCCGAGCTGTACTACGGCCGGGGGCATCTTTTTTAGAGTTTTTTCAATTTGTAATCATCTTTACCATCTTCCATTTGCCAACCAAAATTAGTAATTTCATCCCTTAACCTGTCTGACTCGGACCAATCCTTGTTTTGTCTGGCTTGCCAACGCTCTTCGGCAAGTTTTTTTATTTGTTCTGGAGCTTCATCTTCTTTCAATTCTGATAATCCTAAACCAAGAACCTTGTCGAAATCAAGTAATGTAGCATACTTGTCGGCGTTAGTAATATCAGCTTTTAACATCTCAAAGACCACTGACAAGGCCTGCGGCAAATTAAAATCACTTTCCAGTGTCTCAATAAATTTTTTCTTAAAATCTTCATTAATCACTCCTCCTTCAGACTTTAATGCTAAAATCTGGCCGGATAAATTATCCAATGCCGACTTAGCCGCATCAAGCGCCTCCCAAGTAAAATTCTGCTTGCTACGATAATGCGCGCCCAAGAAAAAATAACGCAAAACCAGCGGATCATAGCCCTTGGCAACAATATCAGCCACCGAATAAGCCGTGCCTTCAGACTTGCTCATTTTGCCGCCATCAACAGTCAAATGCTCGTTGTGCATCCAATAATCCACAAATTTCTTGCCGGTAAACGCCTCGCTCTGGGCGATCTCATTAGTATGATGCACTGGAACGTGCTCGATGCCACCCAAATGAATATCAATTGTTGGACCGAGTAAAGCGTAATTCATTGCCGAACACTCCAAGTGCCAACCGGGGAAACCCTCACCCTTAATTTCACTTCCATCAGGCAACTTAAAATCATGAGACCAGGTCTGCAAAGCATTGGCATGCGTCCCTGCTTTAAAAAACCAAACGGCGAAATCAGCCGGATGCTTTTTCTGCGGATCACCCACCTCGCCACTACCTGCTTCTGCCTGATTCATTTCTAGCTTTTGACCTGACAGGGCAGTATAATCTTTAGCTTTGGAAATATCAAAATAAATTGCCAAATCAGTCACATAAGCAAAGCCATTATCCAAATAGTATTGCACCATCTCTTGCATTTGCCTGATGTACTCAGTGGCACGCGGCGCATAGTCCGGCGGTAAGCAATTGAGCGCTTTAACATCGGCTTCAAACTGCGCGATATACTTGTCAGCAATTTGCTCCGGACTCAAACTCTCACGTTTGGCAGCCTTAGTCATCTTGTCTTCACCGCCGTCCTCGTCAGTGGTCATATGGCCGACATCCGTATAGTTGCGAACAAACTTGACCTCATAACCAAGATAAACTAGAGAACGGCGAATCAAATCAGCCAAGACCATAGCCCGCATATTACCGATATGCTGTACCCAATAGACGGTCGGACCACATTGATAGAATTTAACTTTGCCATCCTCTAACGGTTGAAAATCCTCTGTTTTTTTGGTCAAAGTATTTTGGATTTTTAACATAAAATAAGTTGTTATTACTTGAAGTTTAGCTTTTTTTGACATTTTTTGCAAGAAAAAGAGGCGTCACGACACACTGGTCGAAACGCCTCGCAAAAAAACACAAGAAGGCGCTAATAAGACAAGAAATCATTCGTTGTCTCCGGCTCTGCCGATATGCAAATAACAAATGCCACGACTACCGTAGGGACTGTCAGTCTGTCCATGGCAACAAACGCTCTCGCCCGGCAACAGCCAATGCACCGTACCGCAACGCGGACACCTGACGGGCTTCCTTTCGTGCTCAACTGTCTCAATCCCGACGGGAACATCAGAATCTACAACGGAAGTATTCATGATTTCTCCTCCTTGCCGACTAAAGGGACATGCCGATGCTAATAATGTCTTGACGGAACCGATCATTTTGATGTTGGGGACACAGTGGTAAATTATCGGAAGTACCCCGATTGGCACAACTGTCTCCCGGCCCCTGATAGCAGGCTTGCTTGCCACAAAGCAAACAAAGCGTCTTCTCTTCGCAACCCAAGCAATCCGCACTGCGATTAAGCTTGGCAACTCGACTGGCGTTTCCGCCAACCAAAGCACAGGTAACACACATGGGCAATCTCCTTCTTGTTATCCGTTAAACGGATTTCTCTAAAGAACAACCACAAACTAAAACCGCTCCCCAACTATGGGGAGCGGCCGAATTGCTATTTTTTACATAACAAAACATTCACTCCCCGAAGGCAGCAATAGGCCGAGTAACAAAGCTGATTTTTGAGTGATTGTCTTGTTCATATCTTAATTATATTAAATTAAAGGTTTTTGTCAACTTTAACTAAGGAAACGGTCTGCCCCACCATTATTCCGTTACGTTCAAACCAGCCGGCATTCATTTCCAATACTTGATCCACTGGTCCGGGAGAATAATACTTTATCTGGGGAAATTCCCCCTCAGGAGTTGCGTTTTTATTAACGCCAACAATCTTGCCTCCGCTAATCCAAATTATATCAAGGGGAAAATTCATATCCTTCATCCAAAAAGTCCTGGCCTGGTAGTCACCAAAATCAAATAACATGCCGGAATTTTCATCTAAAGATTTTCTGCCGGAAAGACCCTTGGCCTGGTTCTCGGCGGTTGATACCACTTCAACCTGAACGGTTTTAGATCCGATCATTACCTGGGCCTTTTGCTTTCCCAATTTGGCAAGTGGCAATCCGCCAGAAAAAGCCGTCACAAAGGCCAAGCCAACCATGGCAACGGAAACCAAAATTACGGGTTTTTGCTTGGTATAAATCTTATCCATTTTTTTTCTTATTATTTCTAGCAATGGTATAGCTTATCAAAAACATCAAAAAAACTAAGGCTATCACTAATATTAATTTTCCATAACTGGAACTGAGGATGCCGAAAGCGCCAAAAATAACAGCCAACAACCAAATCAGCCAAACCGCCTGGTCACGCGAGAAGCCAAAGTCTAACAATCGATAATGCAAGTGGCGCCGATCACCGAAAAAAAGAGACTTGCCTGAAGCCAGGCGCGAAATGATTACCCAGGCCACATCTAAAATTGGCAAGCCCATCACCAACAAAGTGGTAATAATCTTTGAACCGGAAATAATTGAAAGCATGCCCAGAGTAAATCCGATTAAAACGCTACCGCCTTCACCCAAAAAAATTCGCGCCGGCCGATAATTAAAAACTAGAAATCCCAATGAAGCCCCCAAAAGCATCAAAGCCCACAAGCCGGTGGCAGAAAGCGGAACATCCCAACGCAAAGACACGAGAAAAATAAACAATGACGCGATAACTGCTATACCGGAAACCAACCCATCCAAACCGTCAAGAAACTTGGTGGTATAAATCATTCCCAAAAGCCACAGCCCAGAAATAACCGTTCCGGAGATGACGCCAAAATGAATGACGTTGTCGGCCTCCAAAGGATTAGTGATGTAGTTTATTCTCAAACCGAAAAACAAAGCCGTCAAGACTGCCAAAACAGGAAAGATTATCTGTTGTACCGGCTTGAGGCTGTATTTATCGTCCAATGTTCCGCCTATGATTATTATCAAAGAAGCGAGAAAAACTCCAAAAATAAAACCGTCGGAAATCAAAGAAAAATTTCCCCAACCGCAAAACCTAAAAACGGCTAAGCTCAAAAAAACAGCGATAAAAAAAGACCATCCCCCCAAAAGCGGAATGGGTCGATCGTGAATCTTACGCGAAGCAACCTTGGGATCGTCAATTATTTTAAAAACAAAAGCCAGCCGACTGATTAGCGGTACCGAAATCAAAGATATTATCAGGGGCAAAATAATTGCTACTGCATAAATTAACCAGGCATTTTCCATGGCTGTATTTTACTAAAAACACAAGAAAAAGGCAAAAATATCCAAAAATCAGCCCGAATAGAGGCTGACTTTTATAATCAATTTAATTAAACAATTAAACATTAAGATATTTGCCAATAGCGATACTGGAAGAAATTATATTGATAATTATGATGGCAACCAACTCTATACCGAAGATAACCAAGAAATTATCAGTAAAATAACCGACAATGTTAAAATCTGCGCCATTGAAAAAATCGCTGATATACGGCTGAATCAGGGAAAGTAACGGATAAAGGAAAACGAAAGCCGCAAAGCAGCCAAAAACCCCGCAAAGAATACTTTCAAGAATGAAGGGAGACCTAATAAACCAATTGCCCGCCCCAACCAGCTTCATGATGGCAATTTCGTTTTGGTGGGTAAAAATAGCTATTCTGACAGTATTAAAAACTATCAAGACGGCAATAATAATAAAAATCAAACTGACCGCCAAAACAACCTTTTTGATATTATCGGCAATCGCATTGATGCGATCTATTACTAAGCGATTATCGTCAAAGTTTTTTTCCTCAATCAAATCTGAATAAGTCGGATCGTCAAGCGCTTTCAATATTTCGGGATACTCCGTCAAAGTTTTGGCACGAATTACCAGTGTTCCGCCCATAGGATTAGAATCCAGTTCCTTCAAAGTTTCTTGGATGTTGGCGTCTCCCTCATGCTTCTGTTTAAAAGAATCAAGATTTTCTTGCGCTGATCGATAGACGACCTCCCTTACCTGCGGCATTGACTCTAATCTGGTTTTGATTTCCGCTATTTTGCTCTCGCGCACTTCCGGCTTGAGATAAACAGAGACGTCAATTCTTTCTTTGACTAGATTGATGGCAGAATCGGAAACATAATTGACTGCCAACAGGAAGTTGACAGAGACAAAAGCCAAAAAGACGACAAAAACAGTAGCCAAAGAAAGCCAAATATTGCGCCAGAATGACTGCAGGGCAAAAAGTAGCGTCCGATTTAAGGCAATTAAAAACATAATTAGATGATATATTTTCCGACTTTATGATCCTGGGTAACGCGCCCATCTTCCAAAGTAATTACGCGTCGTTTGAGTGAATTAACTATTTCTTTATTGTGCGTAACCATAACCACGGTCGTGCCGAATTCATTTATTTTCAGAAGCAAATCAATAATGTCTTTGGTGTTTAGGGCGTCAAGATTTCCTGTTGGTTCATCAGCTAAAAGTACTTTGGGGCGATGAATCAAGGATCTGGCAATAGCCACTCGCTGACGCTCGCCTCCTGAAAGCTCCTGCGGATAGCGATTGCTTTTATTTGATAGATCAACAATATTAAGCACTTGGGGCACAACGCTTTCAATCCTGCCTCTGGTGGCTCCCGAAACTTGCAGGGCAAAAGCCACATTCTCAAAAACCGTCTTTTTGGGAAGAAGCTTAAAATCTTGAAACACGACCCCAATTTGGCGACGCAACAATGGAACATGATGTTTCTTGATATCAGTAATATCCCAGCCTCCGATAACTATCTTGCCGACATCGGGCCTAATTTCAGAAATCAAAAGACGAACCACGGTGGTTTTTCCTGATCCTGACTGGCCGACAATAGAAACGAATTCACCAGGCTCAATATTAATTGAAACCTCCTTCAAAGCATCGGCTCCTTCTTGAAATTTTTTACTGACGTTATCTAGATGTATCATAGTTTATAATGAAACGGCGACCTCTGCTGTCGAAGTGGTGTCTTCTTGATAAGGCTCTACCCTGACTGAAATTACTCCTGCCCCAACCGGAGCCAAAACCTTAAAAGCCTCTTTGCCAAGATCCAAGACTCGATCCGGATGAATACTTTTATCCGGGCCATAATCTTTGACTGTTACAACAACTTCTTTGCCGCTATTCACGGCCGTAACTTTTAATTTAGTGCCAAAAGGAAAATCAGTCGAAGCAGCCATTAACTCATAAGGATATTTGGGATGCACATACCAAGAGGCCGTTCCTTCCAATTGCGCTTGACTAAATAAAGTAAAAATAATTTCTTCAACCTCAGGCATTTCAAAAGAAAGCGCGCCCTTCTTAACATCTCTTGAGGCTTCTAACTTTTTCCACTGCATTTCGCGCCAATCAAACCAGTAGGGCTCCTTTAACTGCCCATCATTATTATAAGTCACCGTAATCTGCGGCCTGGAAGATAAAATCCCTTCCCTAAACGGAGTCAACTTAATCGAATAAAGATCGTCGGCCGGCACCATATCGCCCAACTCAAAATAATTGGCTATCTTGTCTTTGGCAACCAGAGTTAAGGCTTTGGCATAGACGTCTTCTTGGTGCGACCCGCCGGATATTTGTAATTTAACTCTTTGTTGCGGTGAAAGAAGCGTATAATCTGCTCCGGCAGGTGCCTTGCCTATTTCCACAAAATTCTCAGCCAGCGCCGGCAAGGAAGCTCCCAAGCAAAAGGCGGTAAAAATAATTGAAAACACTGAAATTCCTCCAATTACAGCAAACTTCTTATTTGTCATCTCTATTGATTTATTGTTAGATTCAAGTATAATGTCTTATGTGTGCGGGATTAGTATAGTGGCAGTACGCGTGCTTCCCAAGCATGTGGCGCCGGTTCGATTCCGGTATCCCGCTTAATGCGCCGAAGTAGCTCAGTTGGTAGAGCAACGGTATCGTAAACCGTGGGTCAGGAGTTCGAGTCTCCTCTTCGGCTCAAGTTAAAGCGTCTTGACGCTTTTTTTATTAACAAAATTAATCGATGTACTTTTTGATTACCGCTTGATCAAGAATTTCCTTGATATAGTTATCAACATCTACTTTTATCAAAATGTGTCTCAATTTAACACTTTCCTTGCCGGTGTCTGGGTCCGACGTTTTTTTCTCTACCTTGACTACATGATAGCCGAATTTATTCTTTATAACTTTAGGCAAAACCTTGCCGTCAGTCAAGGCAAAAATTTCTTCTTCCCAAGCCGGATCAAGCTGTCCTTTTATAGCCCAGCCCAAATCTCCTCCAGTGTTAACTCCAACCTCATCATCGGTGTATTGAGAGGCTAAAGCGTTAAAATCAACGCCCTCAGCTAAAGCCATCTGAAGAACCGTCTCAGCCCGCTCTTTGGCTTGCTTGTTTATTTCCAACGATTCGTCGGCCACTATCGCTTCCTGCAAAAATTCTCTTTCAGTCAGAGGACGCAAGATCATTTCTTTGAATTGAGATAATTTCAAACCGTAAATAGCATTAATTGTTGATTCAGCCTGCTTAACTCCGCCGGATTGGGTAATTAAAAGATTGACCTGCCCATTGAGAAAATCTTCGGAAACAGACTTGCCATATCCTGCTAACTTTTGGTGAACTAAGATGTTGGCGGCCTGGCGATAAAAAACTTTGTCCGACATATCTTCAAAGGCGGATAAATCCGGCAACCCCTCCCTCTTCTTGGCTAAAGCGGAAGAAAGAAACTTCAAATCATCATGATAATCAGATAAAAGCAATTTAGATCCATTAATAGTGCCAGCAGGTAAATTAAAAGCTTTCATTACTTGATAACTAAATGGGTCACTAAAATTAAACTTATATATCCCCAAAACATCAAAAGAAATAACCAAAATCAAGGCTAGCAACAAGGCAACAATCAGGCGTAGCCAGCGATTACCCGACTTCCCTTCTTTTTTGGATTCTTTTGCCTGAGCAAAAATATCAACCGGCTCACCTTCCTTACTTCCGGCTTTTTTCCAAGGCAAAATCGGCTTGGCAGAGCTTCCGGAAAGTTTAGGTAATGCGGGCAACGACAGCGAGGCCTTCTTTTTCTGCGGAACTTGTGAGGGGAAAATAGCCTCCCAATCAACTTGCGATCTTTGATTTTTATTTTCTCCGCCAACGCTAGAGCTCTTGTTTACGACAATTTTTTCCGGCGCCTTAATAATTGGAGTATCTTTTTTTATAGCCTTACTGCTAACGGATTTAGTCGGTTTGTTTGCCGAAACTACTTTTGACCGTTTTGACTTAACATTCGAGGAAGTAGCGACCTTGACTTTTGCCGTTTTTTTTGTTTTAACGGCTGAAGACGCTGAAAAACTTTTTTTCGGCTTAGATTCTTCCATAAAATCTTTTTTTACAATTATTCTGTCTTTGGCCATAGGCTTTATTTCCTCCCTAATTATATTATTTGTAGAATTAATCGGCTTGCTAACGATTTTTTTGCCGTCAAGCGCCTCTAAAACCTTCTTTTTTAACTCGGCCTTGCGTTGCGGAGTTAAATTAGCTTTTTTTGCCATATATTAGAACTAAAAAAATCTTCTAAACCATTTGACCGGATTGGCCACGTCCTCGCCGGAAACGCCTCCTTCATCAATTAGACGAACAATTTCTTGATTAGTCTTAATGGCGACGGTAGGCTCGACAACGTCTTCACCACGATTTATAAAAATTGCCTTCTCTCCCGGTTTTTGCAAGCCAAGCTTAGTGCGAGCCGCCATTTCCAAATCGGAGCTATTATTCCAAGAAGCTATTTTTTGTTCGATTCCGGAATTTTCTTGCTTCAACTTAGCTATCTTGGCTTCATAATCAGATATCTGCTGATTAATCTGCCGGCGATTCATCATTTCTTTTGCCAGTCCCCAACTAAAAAAAACAATTAGCAACGAAGCAGCTACCAAATAAAAACGATAAATGACTTTAGTTTTTCTTTCTTGATTCAAAGTTGCCATAATTATTATAACACAAAAATGTATTAATCAAAAATTAACTCATTAAACTTATCCTCTCCCAGTCTTTCTTTTATCTTGGCCAAAAGCAATTGCGCTTTTCTTTCCCTAATAGAGGCGCGCGAATCCAAGTACTCTTCTCTTCTTTCGTTAATCAAAGAAATTAATTGCGAATATTTTCGTCTCGCCGGCAATCTTAATTTAACCTTGCTGTTTTTAACTTTTATGAAAACATCGCCTGAACGAAAAATTCCTTGAAAAAAGCCGTTTCTCTGGCCATAAATGCTTTCTATATCAGAATAACTGACTTCCGTTTTCTCTTGAGTGAAAAAACCGCCCTGAAAAACATCTACCACTCTACGGTTAGTGATTTTCCAATAACTGAAGTACCAAATTATGTAACCCCTAAAAAATATTACCAACCCGACAACAGCCAAAATAGCGTCCAGAGTGATGCCCCACCAGCCTTGGAGAAATAATGGATAAAGAAAAAAAGCGGAACACAAAATCAACACGCCGGAAAACAGCCAGTATTTCCAGTAGATAACCGGATTGCTGCGCGCCAAAAAATAAACTATTTCCTGACCGTCAACCGAATTTGATTTAAGCTGATTTTGATTCATTTCGGGCATCCTGTCTTTTTAAATTAATTTCCGGCAATGGCATCTTCTTAGCAATTTCAATAAACAAAATCTTGATGAAACCAAGCACTACCACCAACAGCCATTCCTGCGGACTAAGTAATACCGTTTTAAAAAGAGTATTGAATCCCGGCAAACTTATAGCCATCAATAACAAAGAAAAAGAAATGGCTACCGCCGCCAATAAATAACTGTTACTGAAAATGTTAGTAGTCAAAACTGAGCGTCTCAAAGATTTAATGCTAAAAGCGTAAAGCAATGAATCCAGTCCTATCACGGCAAATACCATGGTGCGCAAATGGTCGATTTCATAAAATCTTCCGAAATTATATACCAAGGCCAAAACAATTACATCGGTAACTAACCCCACTCCAAAAATAATAAACTTCATTCTTTGATTGAGAATATCCTCAAAACGGCTACGCGGAGGCAGAGACATAACGTCCCCCTCTTCTCCTTCAAAGGCTAAGGCAATATTGGGGAAGCCCGAATTAACTAAGTTAATCCAAAGGATTTGAATCGCCAAAATCGGCAAGGGTAGCCCCAAAAAAATCGCTCCGGCAATTAATATGATTTCCGAGAAGGCACCAACCAGAAGATACAAAACAACTTTTCTAATGTTATCGAAAATTATCCTGCCTTGGCGCACTGCGTCGACGATAACCCTGAAATTATCTTCAAGAAGAATAATGTCGGCAGTTTCTTTGGCAACATCACTGCCACTACCCAGGGCGATGCCCACATCAGCAGCTTTAAGGGCCGGAGAATCATTGACTCCGTCCCCAGTCATGGCAACAACCTCGCCACGCCTTTGCCAAGCTTTGATAATACGCAATTTATGATGCGGTTCAACTCTGGCAAAAATATCAATATCAACGAGGCGAAGATCCAATTGTTCATCGCTGAGTTTATCTAAATCTCCGCCTTCAACCACATGTCCTCCGACTTTAATTCCCAATTCCGAAAAAATGGCCTTGGCAGTCAACTTATGGTCTCCGGTTACCATCACCACCCTGATTCCGGCAGATCGACACTGCTCTAAAGTTTCTTTAGCATCAGCACGCAACGGATCTTTGAGCGCAATAAATCCTACAAAAACCAAATCATGAAGTTCATTTTCTATCTTGCCAAGTTTGTCAACCGTCTTGTAGGCGCAAGCCAAAACCCTTAAACCGCGAGAAGTCATCTCCTCAATTTTCTTTTTTAATTCTCTTTGGTGCGCTTCAGTAAACTTTTTCTTAACACCTGAAATCATTACTTGATCACAAAAAGACATGACTTTCTCCGGCGCCCCCTTGGCAAAAACATGACTGTGACCCTCGCCCTTATGCTTATTGGAGGTAGCCATAAATTTCAACTCGGAGTCAAACGGTATCTCATCCAATCGCGGATATTCCTGACGAAGATCTTCGGGATCATGTCCGGCTTCAATAGCTCCCAAAATTAAAGCTTTTTCAGTCGGATCCCCCAAAATACGCAATTCTTCCAGGGTCGCATCAGGATTCTCAATGGAAGCATTAGAGCAGAGCACTGAGATTTTAGAAATCAAATCTTGTTCTTTGTCCAAAATGTCGCCCTCCAAGTGTCGTGGCAACAAGTACTCCCGGCCAGCAGTAACAAACTTATGCACCTGCATCTTTCCCTCGGTCAATGTTCCCGTCTTGTCGGTACAAATTACCGAAACGCTACCCAAAGTTTCGGCTGCCGCCAACTTTCTAACTAAAGCCTTTTTCTTAAAAATAGTTTGCATGCCGACGGTCAAAATAATCGTTACGGCAACTAATAGTCCTTCGGGAACAGCGGCCACCGCCAGTGCTACGGCAATAATTACCATCTGCCAAGGATCGCGACCCTGGTACAAGCCAAAGATAAGAACCAAAGAACAAACCAAGACGACTGTCAAACTTAAAAATCTGCCAAATCTGGATAATTGACCCTGCAAAGGAGTCTTTTCTTCTTTTATTTCCGCAACCAGCTTGCCTATTTTTCCTATTTCAGTGTTAATTCCTACGGCACAAACGACTGCCTCGCACCAACCAGACACTGCCACGGTCCCAGAATAGATCATATTGGTGCGATCACCCAAAGAAGTACCGATAGACAACTCTCCCGCAGACTTACTTTCTGGAACAGCTTCCCCAGTCAGAGGCGCTTCGAAACATTGCAAATTATTTGATTTCAAGACTCGGGCATCGGCCGGTATCTTATCCCCTGCTTTAATAAAAATAATATCTCCCGATACTAATTCCCTGGTTTCAACCTCTATTTTGCGTCCATCGCGAAAAACCTTGGCGTGTGGCACTTCCAATAATCTCAGCTTAGCCATGGCCTGATTGGACTTATTCTCTTGAACCCAACCGAAAAAAGAATTAACCAAAACAACCAGCATAATTATACCCACATCAAGCCAATCTTGCATAAAGGATGCCAAAATAGCTGCTGCTAGCAAAACATAAACCAAAGGAGAATTAAACTGACTCAAAAATACTGCCAGACTCGACGGTGGCCGATAGCTGGGCAACTCATTAAAACCAAAAATTTTCTGTCTTTCCTTGGCTTCATGGGAAGACAAACCGCCGAAATCTGCCTTTAGCTTTTTGAATAACTCTTTCTGATTTAAGCTATGCCAATTTATGTTCATTAGAATAATATTACTACCACTATATTATAACACAGGAACCTCAATAACAAGAAATCGCCCGACATTAAGCCGAGCGAAAACTTTTTCTGAAAAAATAATTAAACAACAACATTAATCCAAGGGAATTACGACGCTTTGGGGACTTGCGGTTTGCTGGGGGGACGTTGCCGTAGTCGGAGTTGTTTGTCCGCTAGTGCCTGAGGTTGCAGAAATATTAGAGACAGGATTGGGCGCCACCTGCAAACCCTCCAAAGCCTTGACTGCCTCGGAAGGAATTCCTAAGAAATATCTCTTGCCATCTTTGGGATTAACATACCAGGCCTCTCCTTTGCCTTCCATTTGCAACAAGACTCTGCCTTTATTGGCGTTGGCAAACTTTTGATCTAAAGGCAACTTATCAGAACCCAAAGGATTATAGCCATTAATCACTTCTTCTCTATCTCCATAGCCGTCACCGTCGGTGTCTGATTTATTTTTGTCCGTTCCAAAAGCAACTTCCAGATCATCCGGCAAACCGTCGCCATCAGTGTCTTGTCCACTAAAAGAAGTGTCAGCAACCTGGATCTTTAACAATTCTTGATTAGAAGCAGCGACACCCATTTGCAATAAAGCATTAAAAGTTCCTGCATTGACTGAAGAAAGATTAGCCTTGAGCTGTTCATAACTGCGCAAACTTTCTTCTTTTTGAGAGGAAACTTGTTGTAATTCTCTAGCCCGGTTATCCAGGGTCTGTTGTAATTCTACTGCTTGTGCTTTAGCCTTGACCAGTTCCGCATCTTTCTGGCTCATGCCCGCCTTAGCACTATCCAATTCTCCCTGAGCTTGGGACAAGGAAGTTTGCATTCTCAGCGAAGCCTCTAAAAGTTGGGCATTATCAGAATAAATTTTGACAGCATAAGCGGTTTCGGCAATAAACAATATGGCAATCACTACATAAAAAAACCATCTCTGCCAACGTCTGAATTTAATTTCTTTGCCAACCTGGACAGGTGGCACGATTGGAGCACCGCAATTAGGACAATTAGGCGCGCCATCAGGAATCTGCTTTTTGCAGTTGAAACAAATCATACTTTTAAATTTAATCTTTGAATATATTATACCACACTTTTTTTGAGAAAGTAAGTCAACTGGACAAAAAACTTAATTTAATGTAATATATTTTTGTAATTTAAGGCTACCGCTCAATCTTAATTCGCCCAAAAAACAAATTACAAAAAGCTTTTTTATAAAAAAACTGGAGAGTTCGCATAGTGGTCGAGTGCGCTCGCTTGGAAAGCGAGTAGGGTGTCAAAGCCCTCGGGAGTTCGAATCTCCCACTCTCCGCCAATAAAAAAACACCCGGATATGCCGGGTGTTTTTTATTAAGCTAAATTATTTCAATACTGCATCAATTGCTGCGCGAAGTTCTTTTTCCTCAGCAGCCAAATCATCGGCAGCTTCATGGCCATTACCAACACGGAAATACTTACAACCGATAACGAAGGTCGGGATTGATCCGCTAGGATTAAACTCTTGATAAACTGCTTGAGCGTCAGCCGGAACACTAGTTTCTTTGGCTGAAGTCAAAGTATTATCGTTGGTATCAAGCTCCCAGTGATAGGCGGCGATTTTTCCAGCCTTCACATATTCGGCAACAACCTTATCAAAAGTATCCTTCACCCAAGTGCAATGAGGGCACCAGGTTGTGGAAAATAAATAAACTACCGGCTTGCCACCTTCTTTACAAATAGTAGCTCCTTTTTTCTGATCAAATGTCTCAACTCCGGCCGCAGTAACCGGTTCGGTTTCCGGTCCTTGAGCTGCTTGCTGTTGCTGGGCCGCAGTACCAGCAGCACCGGAATCATCCAAGGCTCCGGCAACATTGCCAGATTTGCCTTGGCTGCTAACTAATGCGGCACCCATGATTACCATGCCGATAACGGCAACGACGGCAACCCCTCCGAAAAGTCCCAGCAAAAATTGCTGATTCATTCCTTTATTTTGCTCTTCCATTTTTTTGAAGTTATTTCTTATTTTTAAAAGCAATAGTATTTTACCATAGTGAACAAAGCGACGCAAGAATTATGACAAGTTCGGCTTAGACTTATGCCAATCAGTAACTAATTGATATTGGTGGCCAACGCGCAAAACGGTTTTTTCATCAAAACGCTTACCCAAAATCTGAATGCCGACCGGCAAATTTTCAGAAAATCCGGCAGGAACTACCAAACCACACAAGCCAGCCAAAGAAGCCGGGATAGTAAAGACGTCTTCTAGATACATTTTGAGCGGATCACCAATCTTTTCGCCCAACTTGTAGGCCGGAGCTGGAGCGACCGGTGTCAAAATGACATCAACGTCTTTGAAAGCTTCGTCGAAATCTTGGCGCACCAAGGTTCTGATTTGCATCGCTTTTTTGTAGTAGGCATCATAATAACCGGCTGACAAGGCATAAGTACCGATCATAATGCGTCGTTTGACTTCGGCTCCCAGTCCTTCAGCGCGAGAATTAAGGTAAATGCTCAGCAAATCACCGTCGCGCTTAGACAAACCATAACGCATACCGTCATAACGCGCCATATTGGAGCTAACCTCACAGGGGCAAATGATATAATAAGCAGCGACAGCCAAATCAGTATGAGGTAAAGAAATGTCAATGATTTCTGCGCCCATCTCTTCGAATTTCTTAGCAGCCTCCAAAACACGATCGCGTACGCCGGCATCCATACCCTCGACAAAATATTCCTTGGGCAGGCCGACTTTCAAGCCTTTGATATCTTTTTTGATTTCTTCGCTATAATCATCAACAACAACATCGGGAGTAGTAGAATCTTTGACATCGCGTCCGGCGATGTATTTTAGTATCAAAGCAATATCCTCGACGCTTTTGGCAAAAGGACCAATGGTATCCAAAGAAGAGGTCATGGCCATCACACCGTAGCGAGAAACACGACCGTAAGAAACTTTGAGTCCGGAAACGCCACAGAAAGATGCGGGCTCGCGAATTGAACCTCCGGTATCAGTACCCAAGGCATAAATTCCCATATCAGCGGCCAAAGCGGCAGCTGAACCGCCGGAAGAGCCTCCGGGAACGCGCTCCAAATCCCATGGGTTGCGGGTCGGGAAAAATCCGGAGTTCTCGGTTGATCCACCCATAGCGAACTCATCCATATTGACTTTACCCAGAAACACCGCGCCTTCATCACGCAAACGCTTAATGGTATCAGCATCAAATGGAGGAACATAATCGGCTAGAATCTTGGAAGCGGCCGTGGTCTTAAGTCCGGTAGTACAAAAAATATCTTTAATAATCACCGGGATGCCGGCAAGTGGCGACAAACTCTCCCCCGCCTTGAACTTAGCATCAAAAGCATCGGCCTGAGCCAAGGCCTCGTCTTCATTTAAAGTAATAAAAGCCTTAACCTTGTCATCAAGCTTCTTAATCTGATCAAAACAATCCTGCGTCAATTCGCGACTAGTAAATTTTCCTTCGCGCAAACCGGCAAAGGCCTCAAGTAATGTTAATTTATTCAGTTCCGCCATATTATTTGTTTTCAAAAATTTTCGGAATAGACACAAAACCATCGCGACTCGACGGCGCACAAGCCACTAACTCGTCAGCGATGCCGGAATTTTCGGCGCTATCCTCGCGGGTAATATTGGTAAGTCCCGTAACTTGGGAAGTCGGCTCAATCGCTGAAGTGTCAACCGTGCCCAGCTTGTCCATATAATCCAAAATACCGGATAACTGGCCGGCGTACTTTTCTTTTTCCGCATCAGTCAAACGCAGACGCGCCAAAGTGGCGATATGCTCGACTTCTTGTTGGGTTAATTTCATAAAAAACGCTATTTTTAACAATCAAATCTTACCAATTTTAGAATAAAAAATCAAGCCGGGGTAGGGCTTGGATTTATCCACTTAGCGATAGGCGCTTTAGCCAAAAAACTGGGAAATCAAATGTCCGGCCTGATGCGTCAAGAAAATAACTACGATAGCGATAATTAAGTGCTCGGCAATTGACCAAATAGGGTTTTTCTTCTCTCTTTTGGCGATAAAAAAACTGAGCGAAGCAATAATGAAAAATCCCCAGGCGATACCGGTAAACATCGCCAAGCTTATGGGCAACAGCAAAAATGGAATGGTAAAAGTCATGGCGAACAGAAATTTAGCAAAAAAGGTAACAACGGTAGCAATCCAAACATCTTTGATGGTATTGTTTTTTTCCGATTCTTGCGAGATGTGAATGCCCAAGGCATCAGAGAAAGCATCAGCGATGGCAATGGTAAGTATGCCGCCCAAAATAACTTTGAGTGATGAAGTGGCCGCTTCCAAGCCAACAATCAGGCCAAGGGTAGTGATGGCGGCGGAAGTGATGCCGAAACTAAGCCCGACTAAAATGTTTTTTTCCATATATTTTTCCGTCACTTTCTCTAAGAGAAAGTGACCAAAGAGTCGCTACCCGCAATAAATCATGGTAGCACTAAATTATTAATATAAATTAAAAAGGCACTCATGGTTTTTGGTTATTATACCATGAGCGCCCGAGAAAAACGAGCGGGAGTTAAGGGGGGCTGACCAGTGTCGCTAAAACTTCAGCGTACCAGAAAGTCCGATAACCCAGATGTCGGCCTCGATCTTGCCACGGGGTGTGTCGTTTTCGCCCCAAGACTTGGTAACGCTAGCCGTCAAATCGAAGTTTTCGGCCTGATAGACAAACCGAGCGCCGGCACAGAAACCTTCGACGTCCGGAGTCAGTTGATCGACGGTTGAATCAGGAATGGACTGCCCCATGTAGCCGACACCACCGCCAATCAGCCAACGATCGTTGATGCGACGGCTGAGGCCGATATGCGCCACAACGTGATCCTGCCAGCCCAGATTGACGGGCTTGGTAATCATCAGTCTGTCGAACTCCAGTCGGAAAGCGTTATCCAGCTTGGAGTAGCCGACGAAACTGAAGTCACTGGTTATCAGCCAATCCTCGGCCGGACTCCAGCCGAACGCGAAGTCCAACTTGTCCGGAAACTCGAATCGACCCTCAGTCTTGTCGCGGATGCGGCCGAAGGGAGTTAGGATCTGCGTCCTACCCTTGAGCTCGACCTCGACCTTCGACCCGTAGTTAAGGCCGCAACCAAAACGGTCGGACGGTTGCCACCATAGGCCGAGCGACAAGCCGGCACCAACGCCGTACATGTCAGTCTTGGTCATGATAGGCAACGGCACGCGGTCGATGTCGAATGGCGCGTCCCACGACAGTTGTCCGAACACCAGATCAAACCCGAGGCCGAGCGACAGCTCGTCGCTGAGGCGCCGCGTGACGAAAGGCTTGGCCTTAGTAGCGGCCACCAAGGTTTTGGTGTCCATACCGTAGTTGACGGCGGGGAAAGCAGCGCCGAGGCCGTAAGGCGTGTGGATGTCCACGCCAGCCACCGTGTCTTCATCCAAACGCGTGGCGAAGAAAAACGAAGGCAACGGATGCGCCACACGTTTGGATTCGAACTTGCGTCCAAACCTATTCGTGTAGCCGAACTTCGGCACCATTACTTCGGCACCGATGTTGACGACCGTCTGACCCCGCAACCGCAGGCGATTGCCGAGGTTGCCGGAAACCCAGATGCCATCCGGGTCGCCACCGAACAACACGTCGTCGGTGCCGACCGCGGCCGGGTGCGTCAGAGCGCCGGCGTGAGCCGGGATTGTAATGAGCACTGCGATTCCGATTGCCAATAGGACAATCGAAAAAACGATTTGTCCCCAAGTCATCTGTTTCGCGTTCATAAGAACCTCCTGCCCTCCAAGGGCGGTTTGCTTCAGTTTGCTTCAGTTTTCAACAATACACCAGATATATAATTATATCACAAAAAAAGAAAAAAGTCAATAGATATTGACTTTTTTAGTGTAAAATAGGAATAAAAATTCCATTTTCTTAAATTGTTTCCAAAACCATTTAGCGAGTTGGTTTTTTTCTCAGTTTGTTATAAGAAAAAAGGATTAATTCACCTAAAGCAACTGCGATTAGGGCGATTATTAAGTTAGAAAAAAACATCGAGGCTATCCCCCAAAAAACAAAAAGTTCAATTCCCACAAAAAAACAAGTCAGCAAATACTTAAATCTTGTTTTTACAAAAATCGTTAGCATTAAAGAAACAAAAAAAACATAACCATAAAATAAACCAACAACAAACATCCAAACGTCATCTGTCCCTATCCAAGAACCAGAAACTCTTTCAATAAATCGATTATGGAACCAACCAAAGACTGGAGCCGAGACTACGATTAAAATCAAAGTCAAGACAATCAAAAGAAAACTCTTGAGATACTTATTCATAAATTAATTATTTTATTCAATTTTGATAATTAATGTCTTCTCTTGCAACAAGTCTCGCAGACGACTAAGTTCTGCAACTAACGGATCAAGTAAGAAAATCTTGTCATCGGTCTTGATGCCGTTGTAAAGCTCGATACTCAGAGTATAGTCTTCCAGCCATTTGATTCTCTCTTGCAAGCCAACTATCTCTTGCTTGATTGAATTATAATAATAATCTGCCTCAGTTAGCAAATCGGCTGTACTGGAAGAGGTGGGTGCTCCGCCACTGCCAAAGACATCTTCAGTAATCGCTCCCCCGCCTCCGCCACCAATAACAATATTGTTACCAGTATCTACCTTTGATAATTCGACTGTCTCATCTTGATAAGATAATTTAAGCGCTTGCTTGTCGCCCGCAGTAATTATTCCGGAATAAACAGCTTCCGTGCTAGTGGCATCGTCAATGTAATTGGCAACCAAACGATAAGCGCCTTCTCCTTTTCCTAGTAACTCGACTTGGTACTGGCCGGGCAAAGGATTAGCAATAATCGCGTATTCCGCGGTGGAAGAAGCAAATCCGGAATAATAACTACCCGGAATTTCCTCAATTATCCCCTCGCCGGAAAGGTCACGACCCAGACGACGGCCGTCAGGAGCAATTACCTGAAAATCAGCGGGAGAAAAAATCCTAAACATCAACAGTTTTTCAATCGGCGAACTGGAAAACTCGACCTCCGACTCACTACCGGTAAGCTCTTTGACTACAACTTTTTGCGCTTTAGTAACAACTGATTGATGAGTAGCTCCAAAAAAAGATTCTTGACGACTACCGTTAAACGAATTGTTGCTAACCAAAGGCACGGTGTCATCTCCCGCGCCATTCTCTAAGCCGTGATCAGAAAACCAATCATAAAAACCGTCTGGCTCACCGTGTTCCCACAAATCAGGATACATTACGCTCTGGGTGCTACTGCCGATACGAATGGCGTTTAAAGTCTCATTATTACCGCTGTCAGCGACAATGTTGAGTATTTCCACCTCAGACAGCTTGCTTAGAAATGCCGGATCATTAATAATTTCTAAAAATTGATTAACTGGGTAGGCCTCAGGATAATCCAATAATTCTGACGAGTCCTTAGGACGCAAATAATCATAATCAGGTAATAATTCCTTGACTGGGTTAATGCTGAAATCGCGGAAATACTTTACTAGCCCGTCTCGATCGTCATAGCCGTGCTCCACTGCTTCCAAAGAAAAAATATATTTGAACATCTTGTCGTACAACACGGGGCCAAACTCCGCCCCTTCCCACATTAAATAAGCTTTAGGCGCTCCGTGATGAGGCGTGGCAATAAAAATCAACTGATCAACATCACTGGCGTAACCCGGCGTCTCGATGTATTGCCGAGCCACCAAACCGCCCATGGAGTGTGTCACCAAATCCACCTTCGTACTACCGGTTAACGCTTTCACTTCGGCGATTTTTTCCTTGAGCTCCAAAGCGGTCAAAACATTGGACTGGCGCCACTGATATGGGAAGGCAAACAACGTCTTGTCTTCCTCGTAACCGGAGGCTTCAAGCGCCTGCCACAGGTCGTGGTAGGTATTGAGTATCGGGTCAAGCTCCCACTTGCCGGTAGTCGGTCGATACCAACTACCCAAAATCCCGGGAATTAAAATTACCGGATCTAATTTCTGCTTACGCCAAATCGGTTTGGTCTTGAAAGGCTCGTAAACACTTTTGCCACCGCGAACCTCGGCTAGTGGCGTACCCTGGGAATGATTAGTTGCCGGAAAAGCAATCGACGGACCATCCGAATCACCCCAATAATTACCGCTAAAATCAAAAGAATTAGAAGTGTAATTCTTAATGCCGTCCCACATCCCGCAATAATCCGGGTTGTCGTCTTGAGGCGCGCAAAAATCGGGGTTCCAAATATCGGAATTGTTAATGACGGCGCTTTTCACCGAGCTTAACAAAATAATTGCTCCCTTGTTGTTAATTAATTGGCTATTGGTTATGCGCAAAGACGAACCTTGATCCAGCATTATCGGCGAACCGGCAGTATAGGTGCCTCCACCATAACTTAAAATGACATGATCTAAATCAATAGTAACTGGACCACGGCTTTTTGCTGAATAAGAAGTTATTAGTCGCCAGTCCCCTGGTTGTGGCGTAGTCAACGGTCCGTCGCCGTTAGCATCACCGCCAACAGAGTCATCACGCAAGGAAGTTATCGCCACCGGATTGTCTACAGTTCCTAAGGCAATCAAGCTACTACTGCCATGCAAGCGCACAACACTATTCCAGCCTAATTTTAAGATAGCGCCAGCCTCAAGAGTCAGTTTAACGCCTGGGTCAACTTCCAAAATCGCTCCATCCGGCAAAACATGAACTTTATCGGCACCCCAAACAGTATCAACAGAAATCACTTCGGCTCTAGCGAAATCAAAACAAACAAAAAATCCTGCCCCGATAAAAACTGTGAACAGGAAAAACAAAAAAAAT
>MWBE01000017.1 GCA_002068915.1 Parcubacteria group bacterium ADurb.Bin326 | reverse complement strand
AACTACGTATAAACCAACTCATTGATTATTTATCTAAAAACAACTAAAATAAAGTCATTAACTTTAATTCATAAGAGGGGTATGGATATAAAGCAACAGTTTCCCAGTCAAGATCCGCTTATAAGATTGCGTCAGGAAATGAAATTACGCAATTTTAGTCAAAAAATGATCAAAAGTTACCTGTATTATATCACTGATTTTCTGGCTAAGTCAAACAAACAGATCAGGCAAGTGAGTAGCGTTGATGTTAGAAATTATTTGGAAAAATTAGCCGATTCTGGGACTTCCGCTTCGACTCTCAATTGCGCTTATAGCGCTATGAAGCTTTATTTTGAAAAGATAATGCATCGTCGGTTTTTTGCCACTATTCCTCGCGCCAAAAAAGAGAAACATTTGCCGGAAGTTCTGTCCAAGGACGAGATTATTAAAATATTAGCTTGCCTTAAGAGTCCCAAACATCATTGCATTGTGGGCTTATTATATGGATCGGGTTTGCGAGTAGGGGAAGTGGTGCGGTTAAGAATGAAGGATATTGATTTGAATCAGATGGTTTTGCGTGTCTATCAAGGTAAGGGCAAGAAGGATCGTTATACAGTTTTGCCAGAATCATTGAAGGATATTTTGAGTAGGCAACAGAAACTTAAATTACCGGATGATTTTTTGTTTACTAATCCTCGGGGCAAGCACTTAAGTGAGGCCAGTGTTCAAAAAATTGTTGCTAAAGCGGCTAGAGAAGCGGGGATTAATAGGGTTGTTTCTCTTCACGCCTTGCGCCACTCATTTGCTACGCATTTACTGGAAAATGGCACCGACGTGCGTTATGTGCAGGAATTACTGGGTCATGCCAATATCCGGACGACACAGATTTATACCCATGTCACCAACCCGGCTCTTAGAAATATTAAAAGTCCTCTATAAATTATGAAATATGATATTGCAGTAATCGGTGGCGGGCCGGCAGGCATGATGGCTGCCGGAAGAGCGGGCGAACTGCGCGCCAGTGTTGTTTTATTAGAAAAGAATAATAAGTTAGGAATTAAATTACTGATGACCGGAGGTGGCAGGTGCAACATTACCAATCAAGCTATAGAATCCAAGAGTTTGGTTGATATTTATGGCAAAAATGGAAAATTCCTATTTTCCGCATTAAGCGGATTAGGTGTCAGTGAAGTTATTGATTTTTTTCAGGCTAGGGGAGTTAAGATTAAAACAGAGCAAAATGGCAGAGTTTTTCCCGTCAGTAATAGCGCCAATGATATTTTGAAGTGTTTAAAAAGATATTTAGTTGATTCCGGTGTTGAAGTAAGACTTAATTCAGCGGTAAAAGAATTAATTGTTAAAAACAAGAAGATAGAAAAGATCATCTTGACAAACGGCGAAGAGATTTTGGCAGACAAATATATCATATGTGTCGGTGGCAAGTCGTATCCAGCGAGCGGATCTGCTGGTGATGGTTACGCGTGGCTGAAAAAGTTGGGGCATGAAATAGTAAGTCCGCTACCGGCGCTGGCACCAATTATTGTCAAAAATAAAATCGTTAGAGAGTTAGAGGGGTTAAGTCTGAAAAATGTAGAGGTTGCCTTGCTTAAGGACAATGAAAAAATCATTACAGCTAGAGGAGAAATGATTTTTACCTCAAATGGATTGAGCGGTCCTTTGTCTTTGAATTTAAGTCGGGAAATTGGCCGACTGTTGCCTCAAAAAATGCTGTTAAGGATTGATTTTTATCCGGACCATAGTCGATCGGAGTTAGAGGAGAAGGTGCTGGCTGATTTTAGGGCTGACAATAATAAGGCATTTAAGAATTATTTGGGCAAATTATTATCGCCCAAATTGTCTGCGCTAATTTTGAAGCTGTCAGGAATTAATCCCGCAAAGCAAGTTAATTCAGTAAGTAGGGAAGAGCGAAAAAAGTTAATTGAGTTACTGAAAGGATTTGATTTGGAAGTTGCTAGAACAGCAGGGTTTGATCAAGCCATGGTTACCTCTGGCGGAGTCAAGCTAAGCGAGATTGACCCTAAGACAATGAAGTCTAAGTTGATCAATAACCTTTATTTAGCTGGAGAGATTTTGGACTTAGATGGTCCGACTGGTGGATATAATTTGCAGATTTGTTGGAGTACCGGCTATCGTGCCGGAGAAAGCGTCGCCACTTCGTCAGTTTGATTTTTTTGGCCCAAAATGGTATAATTTGGCTATGAAACTATATGTTGTGGCGACGCCACTGGGCAATTTAGGAGACATTACTTTGCGGGCTTTAGAGATTTTAAAGTCCGTGTCTTTGATTGCCTGCGAAGATACTCGCGTGTCGCAGAAGTTGCTGTCTTATTATGGCATAAAGACAAAAACCATTTCTTATCATCAGCACAGCTCAGCTGGCAAGGTTGATTTTTTGTTGGATAAATTAGTTGAGATAGAGGAGTTGGCAATTATCACCGATGCCGGCACTCCCGGTATTTCTGATCCGGGTAATTTGTTGGTGGAGGCGGCAGTCAAAAAATTTGGGAATGATTGTGAGATTATTCCGATTCCCGGGCCGTCGGCCATTATTGCTATTTTGTCCGTCTCCGGTTTGCCAACTGACAAATTTTTATTTTTGGGTTTTTTGCCACACAAAAAAGGCAAGGAGACTATGCTTAAGCGTATTATTGATAGCGAGGAAACCGCCGTGTTTTATGAATCAACTCATCGAATCATGAAGACTTTGGAAAAAATGTCAGAGATGATGCCCTTGGGGGCAAATAATAATAGACGAATCGTCATTGGCCGCGAATTGACGAAAAAATTCGAAACTATCTATCGTGGCAACATTAAACAAATTTTAGAAAAATTAAAATCAGATACCACCAAAGGGGAATTTGTAGTGGTAGTCGAAGGAAAATAATATGTCAAAATTTTACGTAACAACGCCAATTTACTATATCAACGGTGAGCCGCATATCGGTTCCGCTTATCCGACTTTGGCAGCCGATGTCTTGGCTCGCTATCATCGTTTGAAGGGTGATGAGGTGATGTTTTTAACCGGTTCTGACGAACACGGCGCTAAGATGGCTGAAACCGCGGAAAAGGCTGGGAAAACACCGCAAGAGTTTTGTGATGAGATGGCTGCTAAGTTCATGGAATGTTGGGATGAGTTAGATATCAGTAATGACGATTTCATCCGCACGACTTCCGATCGCCACAAAGCCGGCGTAATTAAATTCATTGAGAAACTGAAGGAAAATGATGCGGTTTATGAGGGAGAATATGAAGGATTATACTGCCAAGGTTGCGAAGCCTTTTTGACGGAACGCGATTTGGTAAATGGCGAGTGTCCGATTCATCGCGTCAAGCCTCAGATGATCAGTGAGAAAAATTACTTTTTTAATCTCAAGAAATATTTGCCTGAAGTGAAGCGAATGATTGATGTTGATGAAATTAGAATTTTGCCGGAAAGCAAAAAGAATGAAGTTTTGGGACTATTCAAACAAGACATTGGAGATTTTTCCATTTCTCGTTCCTCAGTCAAATGGGGTATTCCTTTGCCTTGGGACGAGTCGCAAGTCGCCTATGTCTGGGTTGATGCTTTGACCAACTATATTAACGCTTTGGGCTATGGCTCTGATGATATTACCAAGTTAGAAAAATTCTGGCCGGCGGACGTTCACATACTCGGCAAAGATATCTTGAAATTCCACTGCATCTATTGGCCGGCAATGCTTATCGCTGCTGGTTTGCTGACACCCAAGAATCTGTATGTCCATGGTTTTTTCACTGTTGACGGACAGAAGATGGGCAAGTCACTCGGCAATGTTATTGATCCATTTAATCTGATCAAAGAATTTGGAGCTGACGCTACAAGATACCTGCTCTTGTCGCAATTTCCATTTGGACAGGACGGCGATATTAAAGCGGCGCAATTTGCTATCCAATATAATTCTGATCTTGCCAATGGTATCGGTAATTTTGCTAGTCGCGTCACGTCCATGGCCGAAAAATATTTTGAAGGCGTGGTGCCGGCGCGCGATAGCGAATTGAAAAATGAGGTAGAAAAAATTTGGTCGGAATACGAGGATTCCTTAGAGGGTTTTCAGGTTGATCAAGCAATTGAAGCCGTCAAAAAACTTAATCAATTAGGTGACGGCTATGTGGAGAAAAATAAACCGTGGGAACTTGCCAAAACCGATGTCAAGCGTTTAGCCGGAGTGATTTATAATTTATTGGAATTGTTGCGTCATCTTGGCGTGGCGCTCTGGCCAATCATGCCGGAGACCTCAGAAAAGATTTTGCGCGCCTTGGGTCAAGACGATTTTCGCCAGAAAGATTTTGTTACCCTAAAAGTTTGGGGATTACTTGAACCCGAAAGCAAGACTAACAAAAACGAACCGCTTTTTCCCAGAATTCAATAATTTTAAAATATGACTTTTACGCTTGTCGATGTCATTTTAATTTTGATTGTATTTTCTTTTGTCGCCATTGGTTTTGGTCTGGGCCTGATTCGTAGTATCGGGGCTTTGATTGGTTTAGTTATAGGGACCTGGGTTGCCGGGCGATATTTCATGCCGGTCGCTGACTGGTTGACGCCGATTTTGATGGGGCGTGAGTCGTTAGCTAAAATTCTTGCTTTCATTCTGGTCTTTTTTATTATCAATAGGTTGGTGGTTTTGATTTTTCATTTTTTGAGCAAGGGATTTGACGTGCTTTCTTTTTTGCCTTTTGCTAAAACCTTCAATCGTCTCGGGGGTTTGATTTTGGGATTAATAGAAGGAGTTTTGACGGCTGGACTTTTGGTTTATGCAATCTCCAAGCTTGCGCCGGATATTAGCTTCGTTCAAAACAATATCGCCTCATCTTCGGTAGCGCATTTCTTAGTATCTTGGTCTTGGCGTTTGATTGCCTTGCTTCCCGAAGCTTTAAGAAAAATAATTTCTATTTTTTAATGTTAGTCGATTCTCATTGCCATATTAATTTTATTTCCTACAAAGACGATGCTGACGAGGTTATCAAGGATTTTTTGCGCGATAATTACGCTATGGTCGTGGTCGGCTCTCAGGATTCCAGTTCACGTCGCGCTATCGAATATGCTGATAAGTATGAGCGGGGAGTGTATGCGGCTGTCGGCCTGCATCCGATTGATTTAATTGATGAAGCCGAGGATACTGTCATGATGGATGGCAAGCCCTATACTTTCAAAAGTCGTCAAGAAGATTTTGATCAAGAAAAATATCGTCAGTTAGCGCGGTCTTCTGATAAAGTTGTGGCGATTGGCGAGGTTGGCTTGGATTATTACTATTTTGATAAGTTTCCCGACGAAAAAATTCCCGAACTCATTGCCAAACAAAAAGAAGCTTTGCGTGGTTTTATTGCTTTGGCGGAAGAACTTGGTTTGCCGTTAATTTTTCATTGCCGTGACGCCAAAGATTCGGCTGTAAAAAATGATGACTCGCATGGCTTGTTGGTCGGTACCGATAGTTCCGATGTTAATTTCGGAGCTTACGGCGATTTGTTGCAATTAATAAAAGAAGAAATTGCTGCAGGCAGGAAAATAAGGGGCGTGGTGCATTGTTTTGGTGGTAATTTGGCACAGGCGCAAGAATTTTCCAAGCTTGGATTGTACATCGGAATAACCGGTATTGTGACTTTCAAGAAGAAAGCGGAAGCGCTTCAGGAAATTGTTAGAACCTTGCCGCTAGAGAAAATTTTAGTGGAAACCGATGCACCCTTTCTTTCTCCCGAGCCGCATCGAGGCCAGCGTTGTTTGCCTCAATATGTTGAGTTTGTTGCGCAGAAGGTCGCGTCCCTCAAGGGAGTAGATTATGAAGAAGTAGCCAGAGTGACTACTGGCAATTCGAAAAATCTTTTTAAGATCTAGGTATGGCATTTTTGGCATTCATAATTTCTATTGTTTTGGTGGGGAGCTTGGCCGCAAAAATTGTTGCCAAGATTTTTCCTTTTAGTCGGGGCGAATCTTTTTTTTACGGAATTATTCTATCTTTGATTTCTTTCGGATTAATAGGGGGACTTTTTACCTCATGGTTTAAATATGATTTTTGGTTGATGTGGCTATCGCTGATTTTGACGGCGCTTATTTTTTGGGGAGTTAATAAGTGGATTAAGGCGCCACTTCCGGAAAGCGAACAAAAAATTACTACAGTCGATCTCAATGATTGGCCTAAGGTCGTTTGGGTAATTTTTTATTTAGTTGTGATTTCCGGAGTAATTTCGTCAGTACTCATGGCTAAAGGAGAAAAAATGTTTTCTCCTTGGGAGGCTTTACCCTGGTGGTTTGTTGTCTCGGCCTTGTTTGGTTTTCTATTCGTCCTCTGGTCGATTGTACAAAAGATAAGTCCCAAGAAGATTCTTTGGTCGATAATCGCGTTGTCATTTTTTATCCATAGTTATCTATTGGTTTATCAAAACGGCTTTGGCGGCGATAGATTCCGTCATTTAGGGTCGGAAAATAGATTATTGCAAGGATTAGATTATCAGCCAACTTTATTAACTAAGGATTTGTGGACCGTTAATCTTGGGCCAATAAAGATCCCACAAGCCCTAGTTGATCGAGCCAAAATTTCTTACGGCCTTCAGTGGTCGATTGAGGCTTTTTCGTCTCAACTCACCGGAGTCGGAGTCTTTCAGATTAATAAGTTTGCCTTGCCGATATTTTGGTCCCTGAGTTTTACTTTACTATCTTATCTTGTTGGCTTGTTGCTTTTTTCTGACAGGAACAAGGCGCTTATCCCAGCTTTAATCGGCAATGGTCTTTATTTGTTGCAGTACTATGGCGCTCAAGGTTTGCCGGCTTCATACGGGGTTCTGGTTGTTCTCGCGGTAATTCCGCTTTGGCTGAACTATCTTAAAAACGGAGAGAAAAAAATATTATTGCTGGCCGGAGGATTTACGGCTTTGTCTTATTTTAATTATTCTCTGTCTTTTTTGGCATTGCTTGCTTTGAGTTTTTTGACTTTGGCGCTACGAAAAAATCGCTGGCTGGGAATTATTGCGGCCGGCGCCATTGCTTTGTTTATGTTTGGTTTGGAATTGCTTGACGGCAACCGTTTTGATTTTTTCTTAGGCAAGATAAGAAGCGCTTGGTCTGCCGGAAGTCTGTTGTATTTCAATTCGCTGTCGCGTTTTTCTTTCGTTGATGCCAACCTGCTTGAAATTCTCGACATACTATTTGCAATTATTTTTATTCTTGTTTCTCTTTTGGCTTGCTGGCAGTGTTGGAAAAAAAATGACGCTGTTCGTTTGGCAATTTGCTTGATGTTTTTTTCTTTGACTGCAACCTATGTTTTTTCTTGGACATTGCTTTCGGGGGAGCACTCCCTTGCGCGTCGATTAACGTTTTTTTCTTCAGTCTTTTTTATTTTTATCTTGGCCGAGCCGATTTATGATTTTGTGGTTGTTAAAAAATCACAATTGGCCGTGATTACCTTGTCTTTATTATTCACGATCAGTTTCTATTCTGGGCCGTTACTTAAAGTAAATGTCAGTGATCGCGATTGGGCCAAAGCAGAAGCTATTTGGAAAGATATTTCTAAGCTCGACAGCTATCCTTGCATCGATGATGACCTAGAAGTAATATTAGCTTTAGAGGCTGTTTCCGCCAAGAGATTTCAAGAAACAATCAATAACAATAATTGTGCCAGTCGCACTATCAAATAAATAAAAAAATATGGAAGATTGTATTTTTTGCAAGATTGTCAAAGGAGAAATTCCTTGCCATAAAGTTTACGAAGATGATGATGTTTTGGCTTTTTTGGATATCTCGCCGGTTAATCCGGGGCACACGCTAGTTATTCCTAAGCGCCATTACGCCGATTTGCTCGAGTTGCCCGAAGTCGAGGCACAAACACTGATAGCGAGAATTAAAAAAATAGCTCCGGCAGTAATTTCTGGCGTAGAGTCTAAGGCCTTCAATCTTAATTTAAACAATGGCAAGATTGCCGGGCAGGAAGTGGGACATTTTCATTGGCATATCGTTCCTCGTTTTGAAGGTGACGGACGGGAGCTTTGGCACGGCCGGCCTTATGGCGAGGGAGAGGCGGAAGCGATTCTTGAAAAAATAAAAAACTTGATTAAATAAAAAAACGGAGCGTTTGCTCCGTTTTTTATGTCTAATTTAATTATTGCAGTTTTAATTTTTCTATTCCGTTATCGCTGTTAGAGTAGAGGATATTGCCAATTCTGTCAAAACGCAGGGAGGAATGATTTTTACCCTCAGAAATATCGATAATATTGCGCAACTCTCGATTATCTAATTCAATCACCTTGATCTTGTCTTTAGTAGAAAAGAATAGGTGGCGAGCTTTAGGATGCCAGCAAGCAGCCAGCACCGCTTCTCCCATTCTGGTGATTAACTCAGGAGATTCTTTGTCAAAGTCATAGACGAAAATTTCCCAGTCGCCGTAAAACATTACTGAATTATCATTTAAGACGTCAATACCTTTAGCTTCAAAAGACGTGGTTTTTTTCTTTCTGGCCAGGTCAATGATACTCATCTTTTTGTAGGCATCATCAAAGGTAAAAAGCTTTGAAGAAACTATTTTTTCCAATCGACAATCAGTGCAGGAAAGTTCTTCGATGTTAGTTCGATTGTTTTTCGTGGTTTCAAAAATGTCCAAGGTTTTACCATTAACCAAATAGATTAAATCAGAATCAGGCAGAATGTCTTTGATATCATTGGCGCGTAGGAGTTGTTTAGTTGCCAGTCTTGCGGAGTCAATCAAAAATATTCCCGAAGTATTGAAGCCGTAAAGCTCGCTATCTTTTTGATTAAACTTAAATCCCGAAAAGGTTGTTGGCAGTTGCAGTGGTTTTTGCCAATCAAGAGCATGAAGCCAGTACTGCTTTTTGCCGGATACCGTCGAGTCAATTAAGATTTTTTTGCTGTTGGGAGAAAAAGAGATTTTGTTTATTCTTGTACCCTCGGGTAATTCAGCTGACTTAGTTATGTCTCCACCCTCAGTCTCTCCTAATAGTCCGCTACTGATATTTAAGATTTTAACAATATTGTCCTGACCTAAGGCAACCTTGTTGCCATCGTCTGAGGCGGACCAAGCTGTAGTCGTAGCCTCGATTTTTTCCGGTTGGTTTTTTTTCCAAAGAATTATTTTTTCGGCAAAAGTAGTGCCGTTTTCATAGACGGCTAATTTTTTTTGCCAATCATGATAGCCGTCTTTGGAGATTTTAATTTCGTAATCGCCAGGCAATAAGTATTCGATCTTAGCTGGAGTTTGTGATTTTTCGTATTTGATTCCGTTAAGATAGATATCCGCGTCTTTGGGAACGGAGGTTATTTTCATCAGTCCGGTTTTTTGTACTCGGCCAGCAGAAAAATTATAGCGGTAACCCATGGTGTAGAGCACCGCGGCCGGAGCAGCCAAAAGGAAAATTATAATGAAGAAAATATAAACAAACCTTCTGAAAATTAAGTTCATATTTATTCTTTAATTTTTTCTATTTTAGCCCCTAGCGCCTGCAAGCGCGCGATTGGGTTTTCGTAGCCACGTTCGATTTGGTAAATATTGTCAATGACAGTTTTTCCTTCGGCTACAAGTCCCGCCAATACCAACCCCATACCAGCTCGTAAATCAGGCGATTCTAGTTTTTTGGCGATAAGAGGAGTGGGACCGCTGACAATTACTCGATGCGGATCGCACATGATGATCTTGGCGCCCATAGCGTTGAGTTTGTCAGTGTAGAAAAGTCGCCCTTCATAAATAGCTTCATGAATCAGCGACATGCCCTCGGCTTGAGTCATTAAGATAGTAAAAGGGGATTGCAAGTCGGTAGGAAATCCCGGATATTCGTGAGTGCGCAACTCAACTGCTTTTAATTTTGAGGGCTTAGTTTTGATCCAATTATCGCCAACCTCAAGTTTTGCGTTGGCGCGACGCAAAGTTTCTAAAACAGTTTCTAAATGTTTCGGTTCGCAACCGGTAACAGTTATTTCACTTCCGGTTATTAGTCCCATGATAGCGAAAGTTCCGGCTTCGATGCGGTCAGGAATAATTGTACATTCGCCACCGGATAATTTTTCGACGCCTTCGATAGTGATGATCGGGGTACCGGCTCCGGAAATTTTGGCGCCACAAGAATTAAGGAAGTCGGCCAAAGCAGGAATTTCCGGCTCCATGGCAGCGTTGATAATTGTCGTAGTGCCTTCAGCCAGACACGCAGTCATCATCAGCGATTCGGTAGCCGTTACCATTACCCAAGGCATGACAATTTTGGCACCGTGCAATTTTTTGGCTTGCAAAGTGTACTCGTGATCATTTTCTTCAACTTTAGCGCCCATGGCTTTAAATCCTGACAGGAACATATCAATTGGTCGCTGTCCAATAACACAACCGCCCGGATGTGCCATAGTCACTTTGCCGTAATGCGCTAACAAAGGTCCGGCCAACATTACTGATGAACGCAACTTATGAACTAAATCATCTGACGGCTTAGTTTTATTAATTGATTGCGGATCAATGGTTATCTCGTGGCCGTTTCTTTCGACTTTGGCGCCCAAGTCTTCCAGTATTTCTACCAAGCGATTAATATCTTCAATTTCGGGAATGTTTTTGATGGTGCACTTGCCTTCAAGTAAGACAGAGGCGGCAATAATTTTGAGTGCCTCATTTTTAGCGCCATAAACCGGAATTTCTCCGTGCAGCTTATGACCGCCTTCGATAACGTATTTTTCCATAATTCTTATAGTTATAATGTTTATAGCTTACCATTTTTTACTCTAAAAGTCGACCCCTGATTATAGCTATAAAAATGAAGAAAAAAAAGACCCCCAGCTGCTTTCAGTAGCTGGGGGGAGTAAAAGTGCGGGGTAGGGGGGTGGCGTTTACAGCGTCCGGGTATCGACCTGGTACGCCATGTTGCCACTGCCGTCATCGGACTGACTCAGTGTTGTCCAATTCTCAGCATCGCGGTACTTGACCACGACATGGAACTTCACGGAGTTGGCATAGTTTCCGGCCCACATGTCCACGGAGTTGGCAACCACTTGGAAACGCCAGACCGGGGAATCGAAGATGTTCACGGTTGCCTCGAACGGCAGTCCGGAGCAAGCCACGACTTGGCGATCTTCCCAAGCACCGTCGGGGTCGTGGGCGTCATCCAGGTAGTAAACCTCGACGCCGAGCGAGGCAATCGAAGCGGGGAGGCCGTAGAAGGACAGGGGCAGGCTGAAGCCCTCGTTGGCGTCGGCGAGCATCGTCACTGAGCCATCGGTTTCGATGATCAGCCCGACCGTCGCTTTGCCGGCGACCAGGGGAAGGGAGTTATCATCTTCAACTTCTCCTTCGCCTTCAGTTTCGCCTTCGCCTTCGGTTTCGTCCTCACTCTCAACTTCGCCCTCTTCGTCTTCACCTTCACCCAGATCAATCGGGGGGACGGTGACTTCAAGGTCTCCAGTGTCGGATACGAGGGCGAGCATGGCTTCGTTGTCGATCACGTCGAATAACGAGTAGCCGTTCTCGAAAGCCGTGCTCGTCGTGTCGACGGCGAACATCATGGTTTCGATGTCGTCGCCCGTGATCTTCAAGGCCCCAATGATGGCCGAGACAGGCAGGTTGTACCCGTTGATCACCCATTCGTCGGCATCGTTTTTGGCGAGGACCGCGGTATAATTGTTTCCCGCGGTGTCGACTAGGAAGGCTTCAAACGAACCCCAATCCTCATCTTCCGCGAGTTCATCGCTGAAGTATCCGAGGATTGCGAACGTTTCCATCCGCTCGAGGGCGACGGTCACCTGGGTGACCTTGCCGGCTTCGATTTTCACATCGACTTCGGATTTGCCCCAGCCGTTGATGCCGGTGGTGCTGGACATGGTGTTCAGCTCCAGCTTGTAATCGCCGGGCAGAACACTTGCCAGGCGCAAGAAGAATGACCCGTCGCTCTGCACAGTGCAGGAGCGTTTGTAATCATTCTCGCCGTCACCGTCAAGCACCAACTCCAGTCCATCGGTCGCCGCAGCGATTTCGAGGAACGCCTGACTCAGCTCTTCAGCTGTCAGTCCGTTCTCGTCCGCGCTCAGCGCCTTGGTTGCCGGCAGTCCCTTGAAAAGGACTCCGGTGATAACGATACTGCCGGACTGTTCCGTCGGCACTTCGGGCTCGCCCTCGGCAGGCACTTCCGGTTCACCCTCGACCGCAGGGGTCTCAGGTTCACCTTCCACAACCGGGCGGATCGTCGGCCCGTCTTCGCCCTCGGGCGTTTCGCCTTCAGGGTTGACCACGGCCGGCGGGTTCTCGCCGTTGTTGTCGCCAGGCTTGTTACAGCCGGTAAGCACCAGGCAGCCGAAAACCACAAAAACCATCATCAATACAACACTAAGTTTCTTCATGGCAAGTTCTCCTTCTTGGGTTGTGCCATTCTTACGACTTCAAAGCAGCTCCACTGCCGCCGAAGTCGCTTCCTATAGATCCTGCGAGCACAGCTATCTGAGAGCCGTACCCGCTTTCGTTCCCTAGTTGTTAAGGACCGTTGCAACTGAATTGTTTCAATTACAATATATAATTATAGCACACATTAGATATTTTGTCAAGAGATGTGCGATATAATTTATTATATTTTATTTAGATTTAGATAATTTTAATTAAAATCAGTCCCATTTTTACAGCCTCAACCATCAATCATTTGACTTTTTTTAGCTTTCTGCTATAATTAGAGCATAACTTTCGTAGACAGTGGGCTGGGGAGAAAAACCCCGATAAGACCTGCCGAGAAACGGCTTTTTAGCCATTTTAAGATCTGCGGAAACGCAGTTTTTTTGTATAACGGAAGTTAGTTTAGAAAATTAACAATCAAGCTATGCCAAAAACAAAAGCGCAGAAGACTGCCATTTTGGGAACTTTGTCCGACAAAGTTGGCCAAATGAAGTCCGCTGTCATGTTCAACTTTTCCGGCATAGAAGTTAAGGACATCAACAAACTTAGAGACAACTGTCGCAAGGAAGGCATCGATTATTTGGTGGCTAAGAAAACCTTGCTAAAGAAAGTTCTCTCAGAAAAAGGGTTTGAAGATGCTGCTGCAGCCGAGCTGCAGGGCGAGGTCGCCACTTTATTCTCTTATGAGGATGAAGTTGCTCCAGCTAGAATCTTAGCTTCGTTTGCCAAGGAAAACGACAAAGTGAAGTTCGTCGGAGGAGTGCTGGAAGGCAAATTCATCGACGCCGGTCGTGTTACCGAGTTATCCAAAATTCCTTCTAGAAAGGAGTTGCTGGCCAAGGTTGTCGGTTGTATCTCCAATCCGATGTCCGGCTTGGCTCGCGTAATCAACGCGATCAAGGAGAGCAAAGAAGGCTCTACCGCCTAAATTATTAACTAAAAGGAAAAAAATATGTCAGAAGAACAAAAAGAGGTTATGGTACCGGAGAAATTCAAATCTTTGGTAGAACAAATCGACAAATTGTCAGTCATTGATTTGGCTGAGTTGGTCAAAGTTTTAGAAGAGAAGTTTGGTGTTTCTGCTGCTGCCCCAGTCATGATGGCTGCCGGTGGAGCCGGAGCTGCTGCCGCTGAGGAGAAGGATTCTTTCGATGTTGAACTTACCGCCGCTGGCGATCAGAAGATCAATGTCATCAAAGTTGTCCGCACTATCACTGCCTTGGGCTTGAAAGAAGCTAAGGATTTGGTTGATGGAGCTCCTAAGATGGTCAAAGAAGGTGCTAAGAAGGAAGAAGCCGAAAAGATTAAGAAAGAATTGGAAGAAGCTGGCGCTACCGTTACTCTTAAATAAGAGACAAAATAAAAAAAGTCCCGCATCAAGCGGGCTTTTTTTATTGGCCGTAATTATATTTGGTCAGGGTTGGTCTATTAAATTTCGGTGTCTATCTCATAAATTGAATCGTCGGATAAGAACCAGAGTTTTTTGCCCTTAGTATTGGCGATTAAAGAGTCGGCCAATTTTATTTTTTCTGAGTAGTATTGTTTTTTGATGGCTCCGTTTTTGTCCAAAATCACAATCCTGCCATTGTCTTTGTCTAAAATATAGTGATATTCACCACTAGAAATGTTGCGAATCGTTGATGAAGCGGTAAGCGGAGGGTCTAGTAGGGGCGAGGGAGTGGGATATTTGACGGTAAAATAATCTTTGCCCGGCTTGGTTTTAACTGCCTCGTCTTTGGGAACTTCGTAGCGGTAGAAGGAGTTATCTTGAGTTAGGATAGCGAGGTAGCGATCATCGATGGCGGACAATTTACTGACCTCCGGCATTTGTGAAGGGAAACGCTTGACCGCACCGGACTCCTCAATACTTATTAACTCCTTGTTGGAATTGTTGAAGCACCAGAGCACTCTTGTGGTTCTAGCTAATCCCACGTAGCTTCCTTCACCCAAGTTGATTAATTCTTTGGGGGAGTCCAAGACGGTTATTTTTTGCAATCGACGATAAGTAGAATCTATCTTTTCTATAAGTTGACGACGCAAATCTTTATTGCCCCAGCGATCCGGTATTTCTTCCAATGTTTCCCTGGCTTTTTTAATGCTGGCCATGGCTCCCACTTCGTCGTTGAAGATATTTTGCGCCTCAGCGTTATCGACGAGTCTTTGGATTTCTTGAGCTGCTTTGTTGTTGGAAGAAATTCTAGTCGAAGAGGATTCTTCGGCTCTGCCAATCCAAACAATGCTTTGGCTAAAAAGGAAAAGTAATGCCAAGGCCAAAGCAAGTACTACTCTTTGGGATAATTTCAAAGATAAGAATTTAACTATTTGATCATTAATCCAGCCATTGATCAGATTTGAGATTTTTCCGGAAGAAGTCTTGGCTGGCTTGGTTAGAGTGGCGGGGGGAGTGATTTTTTCATTAAGCTTCGGAATATTTTCAACTTCTTCGGTTACCTTAAAATCGGAGGAAATATTTTCATTGGCCTCAAATCGTTCGTCGGTATTTTTAGTCGGAAGGTCATTATAATTTAGTTCTTCTTCTCGATTGTTGTCATTAGAGGCAACTTCGGTTTTGGGGGTGCGGACAACCTCAGTTCCTTGAACCCGTTTAATTTCTTTATTGGCTTTAGGCTTATTTAGTTTTTCTTTAGCCAAATTAGCGACAGCAACTGCAGCCACGCCAGTTTTGGCAAGAGCCACTGAGCCGGCCTTTTTAAGCCAGCTACCACTAATAATTAAGGCTTTCTGCCAATTAGGCATCATCGAAGGCGCGAGATATTTTTCTGTCTCGGCTTGAGTGTTGAGTAGCTTATTGATGGAAGTTTGGGTGCCTCCGGATTTTGAAGTTATCGGCTTGGATTGGGAAATATCTTCCGCTAATAATTTTTCTTTCTGTTCCGGCTTGATAGCGATGGCATAAAAATTGGCCTTAGCTACTTTTTCTCTGATTTGATCGCCTAAGTATTTGAGTGCTCCATCAGGAGCGTGTTCGTCTATGGTTCGGGCTAATTCGTTTTGTGAAAAATAACCGAGAAACTCCTCGTTGCAAACAAGTAGTCCGTCGTTTTCCCCAACTGCTCCCGACAAGACGCTGGAAAAAAGTTTTTCGGGGTTAGGTTTTTCCGCCGGACGATCTTCATCTGACAAAATATCCAAAACCAGCATCTCCCAGTTTTTCTTGCGATGAAACAAGAAGGCCTTGCCGTGTCCGATTTGTGACAAGTAAACCTCGTTTTTTCTAGATAGCCCTATCGTGACATTAATGTTTCTGAGATCAATAGGTTCAATGGATTCACTAAAAGCGGAAAACAGTCGGCGATTGGCTCGAGCCAAAGATTCTTCGAAACGTTTTTCCGGAGTGGATTGAGTGCCGTAAGGCGGCAAATAAAACTCTGTTTTTAGATCGCTAACCGCTTCCAAAAGCTTATGGGAGAAATTATCATCGACGTTGTACATTTCGATAACGCCAAAAAGAACCCCTAATTTAGAGGCCAGATCTTTTTCGGGCTTGGCAACGAAAGACTCACCGATGATGTTGCCGTCGGCCTCGATAGCCAATTTGGCTATTTTTATCTGTTTTTTATCCATTGATAGCTTTACACTATAGCACTAATATTATACAATTAAGCCATTGATGTAGCAAGCGCTTTTAAAAATAAAATTATGCTCGACCAACTTTTCGGTTCTAAAACCAGAGTCTTACTGCTTAGACTATTTTTAAATAATCCGGAGAAATATTATTTTGTCAGGGAATTGGCTAGGAATTTGGATATTCATTTGAATTCGGTTAGGAGGGAATTGGAAAACCTTGAAAATATCGGCATCTTAAATAGTTGTGATCATCCTGAAATTGCGCAAGAAGAAGAAACGGAAGCCAAGGATAATAAAAAGTATTATCGTCTTAATTCCCAATTTGTTTTTATTGAAGAATTGAGGTCGTTGTTTATCAAGTCCCATGTCATTATGGAGCAAGCGCTTATCGATAAAGTCGAGAAGATGGGCGAGGTTAATCTTTTTTTGCTTTCCGGCGTGTTTGTCGGGCGCGAAGAAGCTCCCGCCGATCTTTTGTTAGTTGGCACCGTCAATAAACAGAAGCTGTCTAAGTTAGTTGCTAATTTTGAAAAGGAGCTGGGTAGATCAGTTAATTATGCCGTGATGTCCAAGCAAGATTTCCTTTATCGTCGTGGCATGACCGACCGTTTCATTTTTGATTTATTGGAGAATAAAAATCTTATTTTGATCAATCGTTTCAAAGATAAGTAAGTTTGTGTCTAAAAAAATTAAAGCCAGCTGGAAAATTGCCGGAGTTTTGGGGTTGTTGTTATTGCCACTTTTTGCTTCAGCTCAGTCGCTTGGGCCCGAAGCCAAGTTTTTTTCTGCTGACGGCAAATTAAAAAAATCTTTTTTTGTTTTCGATTCCGGTTATGAAGGAGCGTTATCCTTGGCGGCCGGAGATTTTGATGCTGACGGCAAAAAGGATTTGATTGTTTCAGCGCTTGATTCTCCCAGGGGAGAAATTTGGAATGTTGAAGGAAAAAAGATCCATGATTTTTTCGCCTTTGATAAATTCAGGGGCGGTATGGAAGTCTCAGCTGGCAATTTAGACGGCCAGGGAGGCGATGAAATAATCGTGGGAGCCAGTTATAATGGCGGACCGCATATCAGGGGCTTTGACAGTTCCGGCTATAAACTTAGTTTTTTTGGTTTTGATAGCAAGCAACGTAGCGGAATCAAAGTATTTGCCAAAGATTTGGGTAACGACGGAAAGTCGGAAATCATCGGATTTTCTGGATTTGGCCAAGATCCCAAGTTTAGAATTTTTGGAAATGACGGACATTTGATTAAAGAAGTTGCTTTAAAAGATTTCAATAAGAACGGCGTCGAGGCGGTAGCAGGAGATTTTGATGGTGACGGCAACAAGGAAATTGCTGTTGCCGGAGGCTATGGCAATCCCGGCAAGGTTTTGATTTTCAATAATCGCTCAGAACTTAAATCGCAATTCTTTTTTGACAAGGATTATATTGGGGGACTAAATTTGGCCGCCGGTGACGTCAATGGAGACGGCAAAGACGAGCTAGTGCTGACAAAGTCTTTCAATGGCGACGGCAAGGTTTATATCTATAGTGGTGACGGTTGGCAGATATCGCAATTCGTCGCTTATAATAATGGTTTTAATCGAGGAGTGGAAGTTGCAGTAGGAGATTTTGACGGGGATGGCAAGCAAGAGATAGCTACCGTGCCCCAGAGAGTTTATCAAACAGAGCTTAAAAGCCAGAAGTATAAATTTGTTGAAGTTGATCTTTCTAAACAGACTCTATATTATTGGCAAGATGGCAGAAAGCTTGGTTCGTTTCTGATTTCTTCCGGTTTGTCTAAAACTCCGACCCCGACAGGAAGTTTTAAGATTTATAAGAAAAGGCCCTTGGTGCGTATGAGTTGGTATTACGGACCGAACAATCCCAATAATTATGACTTACCCAATGTACCCTGGGTTGCTTCTTTTAGCGGACCTTATACCATTCACGGCGCTTATTGGCATAATAACTTCGGCCATCCGATGAGTCACGGTTGTGTCAACATGAGAAATAGCGAAGCTAAAGTTGTCTATGATTTTGTCGACTTGGGAACGTCGGTTATAATTTATTAAATTTATGATGCTTATTATCAATACTTGCCTGGCCGATCAGATGGAATTAATTTTGGCAGAGAAGCAGGAGCAGTTTAAGCTTAAGAAAATTAAGGGTAAATTCAGCCAATCAGAAAAACTTTTGCCCGCTATCGACGTTTTAATTAAGGACAACAAGGCTGGTGGCAAGTTAAAAGGAGTTGGAGTGGTTACTGGCCCGGGAGGATTTACTTCAGTACGTATTGGCGTGGCCGTGGCCAACGCTCTTTCTTATGGATTTAAAATTCCAGTTGTCGGATTGAGAAAAGATCAATTTGATGGCAATAATGATTTGGTTGCCAAGGTTTTGAAGCTTCAAAAATCGGCTAAGCCCGGTAAATTGGTTATGCCTTATTACGACAGAGAACCAAATATCACGATGTCGAGTTAAAATTATCCACCACTTATCCACTGTTATTATAAAAAACCCGAAAAATCGGGGTTTTTTGTTTGATAAAAATAGCGTCTAAGGTGTTGCCCAGTGGGCGATAGTGGTGTATAATTAAGTTAAAGTGGTGAAGAGTGGGGAAAAGTGGTGAATTTCCCAAAAAGATTTTGAGAGAATTTTTATAATAAAAGTTAAAAATCTTTCGGTCTTCGACTGAAAAAATTATGTTTGTCGGCCAATACAATCACAGCATGGACGCTAAAGGAAGAGTAGCCTTACCGGCAAAATTCCGAGCAGAACTTAAGAAAGCGGTCGTCACCAAAGGATTGGACAACTGCTTATTCGTCTATCCCAAAAAAGAATGGGATAAGATGGCTGAGAAGTTGGCTGCTTTGCCGGTTGCCAAGGCTAACACTAGAGCCTTTTCCCGCTTAATGCTGGCCGGAGCGATGGAAATTGAATTCGATAAACAAGGGAGAGTTATTTTGCCGGAATATTTGCGTAGCTTCGCCGGACTGAAGAAAGATGTTGTAGTGGCCGGACTATATACTAGACTAGAAATTTGGGATCAAGAAGCTTGGTTGAAATATCAAAAAGAGATGGAGAAGAATTCCAACGATATAGCTGAGAACCTTAATGAACTGGGAGTTTAGAGAGCACTTTTTCATAAGATAAACAAATGATCACAATCCATGAGCCGGTCATGCTCAAGGAAGTCCTTCGCTTCCTTGATCCGCGTCCATCTCAGAATTTCATTGATTGCACTTTCGGGGGCGGCGGACACAGTTTGGCCATTTTGGAGCTGGTTAAACCCGATGGTAAAGTGATAGGAATCGATTGGGATCGTCGTGTAGTCCAAGATAGTCATAACAGCAACTTGATACTGGTAAATGACAATTATCGTAACTTGAAAGATATAGTCAAACGGGTTTCGGAACGACACGGAATCGATCGCATCGACGGCATTCTGCTTGATCTGGGGTTGTCATCCGATCAATTGGCTTCAGATGATAGAGGATTCGGATTTTCCGGAGGAGAGCTTGATTTAAGGTTTGATGCCTCCAGCGACTTACCCAAGGCTTACGAACTATTAGAGTCTCTAAGTGAAAAAGAAATAAAAGATATTTTAATTGAGTACGGCGAGGAACCTCTCGCCGGAGCAATAGCGAAAAAAATAGTAGAGTCCAGAAAAAACGGTCAACCCATAAGAACTGCCTCAGATTTGGCGGAGCTGGTATCTGCGATTTACCGCCGCAGATTTGCCAAGCCGTCCAAGCGCCATCCGGCCACCAGAGTTTTTCAAGCCTTAAGAATAGCGGTCAACGACGAGTATGGCAACATTAATTCCGTTCTACCTAAAGCTATTGATACCTTATCTGCAGGCGCTCGGCTTGCTGTAATCACTTTTCACTCAGGAGAAGATCGGATCGTCAAAAATATTTTTAAAGAATTGGCAAAGGGAGATACGGCAAGAATTAAAATCTTAACTAAAAAACCAATTGAACCATCAGAGGCGGAAGTAGTCAAAAATCCCAGATCGCGTAGCGCAAAGCTGCGAGTAGTGGAAAAAATTTAAAACATATCAAATAAAATAAAGCTTGTCACTATGTGTAAATTTTGGAAGAGAGAAAAATGCAATCATCATTTTCCTGAACTGACGTCAATTTCCGGATTGAATAAGATTAATTTATTTCTAAACAAAAAAGTCGTCGTCTCTCTTATGGGTGTCGCCGTATTGACTTCAGGATTTTTTTATCTCACCCAGACCAATCTTACGGCTACCAAAGGCTACCAAATTAAGGCTTTAGAGAAGGAATTGCAACAGTTGGCAGAAGATAATAGGAAATTGAATTTAGATTATGTTTCTTTGCAATCGATGGATAATGTCAAAAAAGAAGCGGAAAATCTGAAATTAATACCTACGACTGAGATCGAAAGCCTGACTTTGGGCGAATCGGCTGTAGCCTTGAGATAATCGCAATAAATATGAGTTGGCGCCTATTGTCAAAAAACAAGAACGCTTTGTCAAATAAAAAAAGAATCGATTTTCTATCGATTGTTTTTTTGATTTCGGCTTTAATTGTGACTATCAGGCTTTTTGATTTGCAAGTGCTTAAGGGCGGATTTTATGCGGCTCTAGCCGCGGATCAGCATGAATTATATAAAAGCCTTTTTCCCGAAAGAGGATCTATTTATTGTCTTGATGATACCGGCGGAGAAAAAGTACTTTATCCTCTAGTGACTAATAGGCCGATGCCCTCCCTTTATGCTTCACCTAGGGAGGTTGAGGATGCTAGCAGTACGGCCCACCAGATTTTTGAGATTATAGGTTTTTCGCCGGAGTTTGATCTCAAAGCGGAAGAAAAAAATTTTTTGGCAGACCTGGCTTCTTCCAGCGATCAGCGGCTGGCAGCTGAGGTGGCTGAAATCAGAAGAGATGACTTTCTAGAATTTAAGCGCGAGGAATTAATAAATACCTGGATTGAAGCTCTCTCTGATAAGTCAAAAGGCTATTATCCTATCAGGCAAAAAATACCAGAAGATCAGGTTAATAAAATTAAAGAGCTAAAATTAAAAGGCATCGGCTTCCAGGATCAAGATTATCGCTATTATCCGGAAAAAGGACTGGGAGGTCAAATTTTCGGTTTTTGGGGATTTGTTGATAACGATCGACGGGGCAGTTATGGTTTAGAGGGTTATTTTGAAGATGTGCTTTCTGGAGAAAATGGGCAAATAAAATCAGAACGCGATGCTTGGGGCAATGTCATTGCTTTAGGCAAAAGCCAAATTAAAGAAAAGGTTGACGGAGCTGATTTAGTTTTGACCATTAATCGCTCCATACAATATGTCGCCTGTCAGTCACTGAAAAAATCCATCGACACTCATAAGGCTAAGAGCGGTACAATTATTGTCATGGATCCCAAAACCGGAGCCATTCTGGCAATGTGTAGTTTTCCTGATTATGATCCGGAAAATTATTCCAAAGTCAGCAATATTTCAGTTTTTAATAATAAGGCGATCTTTGATGCTTGGGAGCCGGGGTCTATCTTTAAGTCGATTACCATGGCGGCGGCAATTAATGAAGGTAAGGTTTCCCCGGATAGTACCTATGTTGATACTGGCGTAGTTGATTATGGAAAATATCAAATAAGAAATTTTGAGAATAAAACTTACGGACTACAGACGATGACTAATGTTTTAGAGTTTTCTCTAAACACCGGAGTGATTCATGCCATGAGACAGATTGGCACTAAGACCTTTTCTGAATATGTCAGGCGATTTGGTTTCGGTCAGCTTACCGGAATAGAGATGAGCAAAGAAATGCCCGGAAACATCTCTAATCTTGATTTGAAAGGGGAAATAAATACGGCCACAGTAACTTTTGGCCAAGGAATCAGCGTAACCCCGATTCAGATGATAACGGCATTCTCCGCCATAATCAATGGAGGCAAGTTAATGAAGCCTTACATTGTTTCTCAAATAATTCGTGGCGATGACGTGGAAGTAGTCAAGCCTCAAGAGGTTCGCCAAGTCGTGTCCGCCAAAACATCGGTAACTATGAAAGGAATGTTGGTTAGCGTAGTTGAGAATGGACACGTTAAAAGCGCTCAGTTATCCGGTTGGAGAGTGGGGGGAAAGACGGGAACAGCGCAGATACATGATGACAAAGGTGGATATAAGGAAGATGAAATTGTTGGTTCGTTTGTCGGTTTTGCCCCATTTGCCGATCCTAAGGTGGCAATACTTGTAAGAATCGACGAGCCGCTTGAGGGTAAATTGGGAGAAACGGTAGCCGTGCCGGTTTTTAAGGAGGTTGCCAAATTTGCCCTGCAGTATTATAATGTAGCTCACGACAAATAAAGATTATGAAACTAATTTTATACAAATATTTACAAAAGATCTTGTTTATTTTGGCCAGGATGGTTCTGCGGAAATATCAACCTAGGATTGTGGGGATTACCGGATCCGTAGGAAAATCTTCGGCTAAAGAGGCTATTTTTTCCGTTTTGCAATTCAGATTCAAAACCCGCAAAAACATCAAAAATTATAATAACGAGATCGGTCTGCCCTTAACCATTATCGGCATGCCTTCTGGCGGAAAGTCTCTTATTGCCTGGCTTAAGATATTTTGGCGCGCCATCAAATTAATTGTTTTAGTTGATAAGGATTATCCTGAGATCTTAGTTTTGGAGATGGGGGTAGATCATCCGGGAGACATGAAATATTTGACGGATTTAGCTCCTTGCGATGTCGGAGTAGTTACTAATATCGGCCCGGTACATTTAGAATTTTTTAAGACTATAGACAGGATAGCCAAAGAAAAATCGCTTTTGGTTTCTCGACTTAATAAAAATGGCTGGGGCATACTCAATTGCGACAATGAACATGTTTGCGCCATGAAAGATTCTGTTAAGGGAAGGTTTTTGACCTATGGTTTCGGTCAGGAGGCGATGCTTAGGGCGCTGGAGTCGGATTTTTCTTTTGACGATTCGGGTGAGCCGACCGGGCTGAGCTTTAAAATATCTTATGACGGCAAGGTGGTGCCAGTATTGCTTCCCGGAGCGTTGGCTGATCATCAAATTTATGCGGCGCTGGCCGGAGCGGCTGTTGGCATTGTTTTTGAAATGAATTTGATAGAAATTTCTCAGGCTTTGAAAGGCTTCACTCCGCCTAAGGGTCGCTTGCATTTGATTGCCGGAGTTAATGGCAGTCGCATTATCGATGATACTTATAACGCCAGTCCGGAAGCCACTGTTGCTGCCGTTAGAACTTTGGCCAAAATAAATTCTCGCGGAGTCAAATATGCGGTCATAGGAGATATGTTGGAGTTGGGTGATTTCGAAGAAGAGGGACATCAATTGGTTGGAGAAGAGATTGCTCAGGGAGGGGTTAATTTTTTGATAACGGTAGGAGATAGGGCTAAGATAATCGCTCAGACCGCAGTTAAGCGCGGATTTGATTTAGATAGTGTGTGGGAATTTGATAATAGCTTGGAGGCGGGGGAATTTTTGGCTAAAAAATTAAGGCCGGGAGATTTAGTCTTAGTTAAAGGATCACAGGGTATGCGCATGGAGCGTGTCTCCAAGATAGCTTTGGCTGAACCGGAAAAAGCTAAGGAATTATTGGTGCGTCAAGATGAGGCATGGCAAGATAAATAGGAAAGATTATGATTTCAGTAGCGCAAAATAGCAGAATAATAGTTTGCGACATGGATGGCACTCTGGCTAAATCGCGTCAGCCGGCCGAGCCGGAGATGATTTCAGCCATAGAGTCAATGGCAAAAAATTATTCTTTTGTGATAATCACTGGCGGAAAGTTGAGTTTGATTCAGGATCAGATAACTTCTTTGATTAAGGATACCAAGACGATACTTTATTTATTTCCAACTTCTGGCAATCAATTTTGGATTTTTTCAAACGGCAAATACGAGATGGTTTATGAGAATAAGATGCGTACTGACGATCAAAATATAATTCTTAATTCCATTATTAGTTGCATCAACAGATTTAACCTAGTTCCTTTTACCGATGATCAGATAGAATTGCGCGATAGCCAGATAACCTTCTCTATTTTGGGCAGAAGCGCTCCTTATGAATTGAAAGCCTCATACGATCCTAGCGGTGATAAGCGCAAGGTTTTTGTGGACTATATGAAGGCAAAAAATCCTCGGTTGGTTTCGGATTTTGAGGTGCGCGTCGGAGGGACGACATCAATTGATTTTACTTATAAGGGCATGGATAAAGGTTTTGGCTTGTTGAAGATCAAAGAGTATTTCAGGGTTAATAACAGGGAGGTTTTATTTTTTGGCGACAAGTGCTTTGAAGGCGGTAATGATTGGGAAATAGCCAAAGAAGTCCCTTTCGTGCAAGTCAGGGATGAGCAGGAGGCCTTAGATAAATTTAAAAAAATACTCAATAACGAATATATAGAGGTTAGTAATTGTTAATTTTTCCAACAAAAAATACTCCGCTTTTGGCGGAGTATTTTTTGTTGAGTTTATTTTAGTCCCGGCAAATCAATACCTCCCATTTGTGACATTTTCTGCGCCATGACTCGCTGTGCTTTTTTGATGGTGTCATTGACCGCTTCTTTGATTCCTGATTCAAGCTTAGATTTATCGCCAATAATTTCGTCGGCAATCTCTACTGATAAAACTTCTTGGTTGCCGTCCATAGTGATTTTGATCTTGCCCCAATTTCCCGACCCCTCGATTTTTTCTTCAGCTAAAACTTTTTTGATCTGATTGGCTTGAGTTTTTAATTCTTGAATGGCTTTAATTTTGTTAAACATATCTTATGATTATTAATTATAGCTTTTGTCTAAATTTTTGAAGCTTACCGTATTACCGTCAAAATATAGATTGACCATGCCGGTCGGTCCATTTCTATGTTTGGCGATGTGAATTTCGGCGGCGTGCTTTTCTTCTTCTGTCAGAGAGTTAATGTCATAATTTCTGTCGGCTGATTTGCGATAAATAAACATTACTACGTCGGCGTCTTGTTCAATTGATCCTGATTCGCGCAAATGAGAAAGTTTTGGAATGGCTGGCTTGTTCAATTCTACGGCACGAGCCAATTGAGATAAGGCCAGGACCGGTACGTTTAGTTCGCGGGCAATGCCTTTGAGGGCGCGAGAAATTTGAGCGATTTCTTGGACGCGATTATCGCTGGAAGCTCCTTTGCCGGATGTTCCCTCCATTAATTGCAGGTAATCAAGAACAATCATGTCCAATCCGTGCTCCATTTGCAGGCGACGCGCTTTGGTGCGCAGTTCCATAATATTGGTATTGGCAAAGTCGTCGATGAAAATCGAGCTTTCAGACAATTCGCTCATAGCGTGTCCGATGCGCGGGAAGTCTTCGCTAGCCTCAGACAAGCGCCCGGTGCGCATTTTCCACATGTCGACTCCGGCCTCAGCGGAAATCAAGCGATCAACCAGCTGGTCTTTGCTCATTTCCAGCGAGAATATGCCGATATGTTTTTTGTATCTGACTGCGGCGTGTCGAGCAATATCCAGCGCGAAAGAAGTTTTTCCTACAGACGGGCGAGCAGCCAGAATAATCAAATCGGATTTTTGGAAACCGCCCAAAAGATTGTCCAACTCAGAGAATCCAGTGGGCAATCCTCTTAATTTTCCTTTTTCACGATGCAGTTCATCGATGCGGTCAAAGGCCCCAGTTAAAATTTCTTTGATGGGGGTAAATTTTTCTTTGAGAAATTTTTGTGAGACCGCAAAAACTGATTGCTCTGATTTGTCCAGCACCTCATCAACTTCCTTCTCTTCTTGATAGCCGAGTTCTAGAATATTATTGGCCGCGGTAATTAGGCGTCTGAGAGTGGCTTTCTTTTGGATAATCTGAGCGTAGGAGGCGACATGAGCGGCTGATGGCGTTTGATTGGTCAGAGTTACCAGGTAAGATCTGCCGCCAATCAAATCTAATTGTCCGCGCTCTTCTAATTTGCTAGTTAATGACAAGATGTCAATCGCTTCTTTTTTCTCAAATAGTTCAATGATGGTGTTATAAATAATGCCATGCGCATTTTGATAGAAATCATCGCCAGTAATCATGTCGGCAATTTTGATGATAGCATCTTTATCAATCAGAATAGCGCCCAGCAATGATTGCTCGGCTTCGATGTTTTGCGGTGGCAATTTTTTTAAATTGTTGGAGGAAAAGCTCTCTGACATGAGGGTTTGTTTAACGCTTGTATTTTACTTGATTGTAGCGATTCTGGCAAACCGTCGGTTGTGAACAGATTATCAACATTTTATACAATAAAAAAAGGGACAACGTGTTCGAAACGTTGTCCCCTGGGCGGGAAAGGTGGGCCAGGAATCAGGCGCCAGTCGCATTCGCAACAGTGATTCCCAGGGCTTCGCAAGCGTAGTTCTGCAGTTCCAGGAGCGGGGTGCCTTCAGACTCGATTGGAATTCTTGCCCAAAAGGAAAAATCGTTTTCCTTAAAGGGCAATTCATTCTGAACAATCAACTCTTCCGATTCTCCTGTTCCTGGAATCTTTCTGAGGCTTAGACCGCTGACTTTCGCCTGAGACGGCAATTGTAGTCTCTTCAGCTTGGAGGCGTCGAGAACGGCTTCACCCCAAATAAGGGTCTTTGGTGGCTTGTTGACGTAGAGTTCCCGGTATCGGGCGACAAGCTTTTCGGGATTAGCTCGGTAGGACTGTAGCAGAAACAAGAAGAGGTTTTTCTCTTTAAAATTGAAATCGAGAGAGCCTTCTTCTGCTTGAACTCCTTTGATAAACCCCAGTTCTTCGAGGAATTCTACGTATTGGCGCTCTTCCATGTCTTCTCGTTTGGTTACTACGTCTTTGCCAAACTGCTCCTCCGCTTGCTTTAGGGCAAAGAGCCTAAGTTGTCGGTTGGCGACTCCGTAAAACATGCGACCGGAGATGCAAGTCTCTTCAATTGCCGCCATTAGTTGGTCGAGGAAGGCTTTGGCCCCGGCCAAAGTTATTATTGGCCGGTCGAAGACTGTTGTTGTTTCCAAACAATCAAGTTGGCCAATCAGCTCTTTCATTGCCGACAGCGCAGTACTGGTGCGCCAGAAGATTCTGGTGATCCTGGCAATGCTGCTTCTTTTGTTGCCGACCTGGGAATTGACCGGTAGCTTGCGTCTCAAGACCCCTTCGTAGTAGGGAAGCCTCGAGGCTGATATAAGGAGGGTGATTTCTTCAATCCAGCCCTCTTCCATCATGCCGCTTTCCGAATTGAACCGGCAGACTCGCTTTTTTTGCGGCTTCAGTGCCGCTTCAAGCAGTCTTCGTGACATCCCGCCAGAGGCCTTCAACAATCTCTCAGTGTCAGCCGGCGATAAACTTATAGTCACACTGCCCTCAGCCTTCTTCTGAAGTATGGGGGCATAATCTCCTTGGGCAGTGACTACGAGTTTTTTCATTCCAAGCGGCAAACGGCTGAGCTGGGCTTCAAAACGGTGCTCTTTTTGGGTTAGGCCGAACCTCGGCCTAGTAGGATCTTCGGAGTAGAAGACTGCTTTGACGTTAATGGCGGATAAATCTGCCATGTCAGTCTCTTGAAAGAAGTCTTCTACTTTTTTCCACCAAACCGTCACCTTAGCCTTGAAGTCTAGCGGGCCAAAAATCATCTGCTTGGACTCGAAGAGGAGAGCGGATATGAAATTGAGAATTTCGGTTGTCTCTCTTTTTCTCCCGAAGTGGCCACACAAACGAAGACTCTTTTTCTCATACAGCCCATCAATAACAACAGGGTCGTTACTGAGTAGAGTTGTCTGTTCTTGCTTCTCCCAGTCTCCGGAGAATATTACTCGACTTGCCACGGCCCTCCTGTCATCCGTTTGCATACTGAGTAGATTCTTCGGCAGTATCTTTGCCAGTTCTTTGACAAAACTACTTATGTTCATTTTTCTAACCTTTCAATGTGCCGTTTACTACAATAACCCTTGCAGCTGGGGGCTCTAATTTTTATTAGTAACAAATTAAAGTATCATAATTATCTATTTTTGTCAATGATATAGACAATTCATTGGGCCAACATAAAAATTCGCCCATAAGCGGATTTTTCATTTATGCGCCCACCAGGACTCGAACCTGGGACCATCAGCTTAAAAGGCTGTTGCTCTACCGACTGAGCTATAGGCGCTTAATTTACGCTAGATATTCTAACATAGTTTTTTTGTTTTTGCAAGCGGGGGGAGTCATCCTTATCTGATTTGATTAAATTGTAATGCCTTTTTATTTATTGTATCATAAGAACAATAAAATAAATCTATGATAGGAGAAAAAAATCAAGGTAATGAAAGGTTCCCAATCAGTCCAGAGGACGCATCCGGAACAGAATCTTACCAGTCAGATCAAATTGAGTCTTCGGAAGTATTGGAATCTGATAGTCCAGAAGATGTTGTCGAACAGATTGAGGCAACTAGGAAAAAAATTGATTCAATAAAACAAGGGCCATCAACCGATTTCTCAAATGGTGAATCATTAAGCCGGAAGATTTCTGATTATCAAAGCCGTTATTTGCCGGATTATTTAAAAAAAGAAAAGTCTTTGGTTTCTAATTTATTTTTGGATCTTTGGTCCGGAAGCGTAAGATTTGAATTAAGGAATAAGGAGAATATTCCAGAGTCAGGCCCCTTTGTTGTTGTTTGTAATCATTTTGGTAATGGCGATGTTCAGGCGCTTCTGAAAACATTTAAGGATTTTAATCCGCATCCAATCATTGGCAAAAGTATTTGGTGGAAAAATTCATTTTTTGCTAGAAGTTTTTTGAAAGCTATCAAGGCTATTCCTGTCCAAGAAAGTTTGTCTAATCTATCCAAAGAAGAAAAGTACGCCGCCAAAGAAAGGCAGGGTATCGTGGGCAAGAAAGTTTTTCAAGAAATAAGCGCGCAAGAAGATCGTGGCGGACTGCGGGTCGATACGGATTTTGTCAGGCAATCAGTTGCGGTATTGTCTCGCGGAGACGCAATGTGTTTGTTTCCCGAAGGGTTGTGGCTGCAACCCCAGTCACTTACCCAAGAGAAACCAGAGATGAAGCAGGCTTATAGAGGACTGGAATTGGTCGCTTCACAATATGAAAAGTTAACCGGCAAGCAGTTGCCAATATTGCCAACCTCTTTTTTTGAAGAATCTGGACGAGGAAAAATATTGAAGGTGGGAGAGGCTGTTACTTTTGATGAGAATAATAGCGAGCTTAACAATACTGATTGGCTAATGACGCAAATTGCTCAGATGTTGCCAGAAAATAATAGGGGATATTATAAGAATTCAATTTAATTTTATTATTAAGGTGTTGCTTAAATTATTTAAATCATTTAAAATAATGGCATTATTATGCCGCCCAAAATAGCTTTAATTCACGATCACCTGGTTCAGGACGGGGGAGCTGAGCAAGTACTCAAAGCGCTTAACGAGATTTATCCGCAAGCGCCTATTTTTACTTTGGTTTTGGATAGAAAAAATACCAACAAACATTTCGCCGACAAAGATATTAGGACTTCCTTTTTGCAGCGCTTTCCTCTGGGGGTTAGTCGATATCAGTGGTGGTTATCACTAATGCCAGCCGCTACCGAACATCAAAACTTGATGGATTATGATCTGGTAATTTCTTCTGCCTCTTCTTTTGCTAAGGGGGTTATTACTAAGCCGGGAACATTGCACATCTGTTATTGTCACACACCGACGCGTTATCTTTGGAATGACAGCCATAACTATCTCAGAGAATTAAAAGTACACAAGCTGGTCAAAAAAACCTTGCCTTTGACTTTGAATAAATTGCGAACTTGGGACTGTCTGGCCGCCAATCGCGTTGATCATTTCATTGCTAATTCTCAGACCGTTGCTGAGCGTATCAAGAAATATTACGGACGCGATAGTATAGTAATTCATCCTCCTGTTGACTTGGATAAGTTTAGTATCTCGAACCAGCTGAAAAAATATTATCTGGCGGGCGGCAGGTTAGTGCCTTACAAAAAAATTGATTTAGTGGTGAAAGCTTTTTCGAGACTGGAGATTCCTCTTAAAGTTTTTGGAGTCGGTCCGGAATTGAAGCGCCTCAAGAAGATGGCGAAGAAAAATGTTGAATTTCTAGAGAAAGTCAGCGATGAGAAAAGAGCCGAACTTTATCGTGATTGTATTGCCTATATTAATCCGCAAGAAGAAGATTTCGGAATTACGGCTGTCGAGGCCATGGCCTCCGGCCGTCCCGTTATTGCTTATCGCAAGGGCGGAGCCACAGAAACCATTATAGACGGAGTGACGGGAGAGTTTTTTGATGAGCAGATTTGGGAAGAATTGGCTGATAGGGTGGTTCGTTTTAAGGATATTTATAACCCTTTGGCAATTCGCGCTCATGCGGAGCAATTTAGCGTAGACAATTTTAAGCGTAAGATTCAAGACTATATTAGTCAATCAATCCAGTCATGAAAATTGGCATCGATGCTCGTTGTTTGATGGACGAGCAATATTCCGGGGTTTCTTGGTATGCCTTCAATTTATTGAAGGCATTATTTGAATTAGATCGGCAAAACGAATATGTCTTGTTTTATAACTCCTCCAAATCCGTAAAGTTGCCAGATTTTGATTATCCCAATGTCTCTTGGCGTGGTTTTCGTTATCCCAATAAGCTTTTTAATCTATCTCTCAATTTTTTAGGTTGGCCTAAGTTAGATAAGTTGATTGGCGGATGCGATGTTTTCTTTTCTCCCAATCTTCACTTCGCTTCTCTTTCGTCTGAGTGCGGGCATGTTGTAGCCGTCCATGATTTGTCTTTTTTGATTTATTCGGAGTTTTTTACTTTTAAGCAACGGTTGTGGCACAAACTGATACTTAGAAATAAGATATTAGAAAGAGCCGCCGCCATTGTCGCTGATTCGGAAAATACTAAAAAGGATTTGATTGATTTGGCGCGGGTTAATTCGGAAAAGATTCATGTTTGTTTACTGGGAGTCGGTCGAGCTTATCAGCCGATTAATGACGCAACAGAGCTAGATAAGGTCAAGAAAAAATATGGTTTGCCGGATAATTTTATTCTGTCCCTCGGGTCTTTAGAGCCACGCAAAAATTTGATTAGTGTTATTAAGGCTTTTGTCAAAATAGATACTAAGGCGTCATTAGTGATTGCCGGAGCTAGTGGCTGGAAGAATAATAGAGTTAAGGTGCTGGCGGCGCAAGATCAGAGAATTAAATTAATTGGTTATATCGATGAAACAGATAAGCCAGCATTATATTCTTTGGCACAAATTTTGGTTTATCCTTCTTTTTACGAAGGGTTTGGTTTGCCAATTGTTGAAGCAATGGCTTGCGGCACGCCGGTTATCGCGGGAGCTAATTCTTCGCAAGGGGAAGTATTGGCTGATGCTGGTTTATTGGTAGATCCTTATGATATTACTCAGATCAGACGAGCAATGGAATTGCTACTTAGTAATGAAAGTCTAAGGCAAGAATTTATCAGAAGGGGATTGGAGCGGGTTAAGTTGTTTGATTGGAAAGATACGGCGCAGAAAGTATTGCAAATATTTGAAACTTTGAAATAAAAAAATGGCCCCACCGTTTCTCAAGCGGTGGGGGTGAAGGTGAAAAAAAGTGCGGGGAGGCAGATCTACGCCGCGGTGGCGAGACGCTGCTCGGTGTTGCGGGGTTAGGTGGCCTTGGCGGGATCAACGGAGCCGGAGACGCGGGTAACGCGGGGCTGCGGCCGGTCGCCTTCGCGGATGATTATGGGGCGTTCCCCGTCACCATAGCTGGCGAAAATCATGTGTGGCCGGTGCTCTTGTTTTCTCACGTTTTCGCCGGTGCTGCGACGGCGTGCCGGCATGCGACTTTGCTCTTTCATGGCTTTCTCCTTCTTGCCTCTGGTCAGAGGTCTATTCCTGCTGCCGACCCAAGCCGAGGTCGGACAGCCATTTTCACCAATCTTGGTCAACTCGACCAATTATTTAATTATAGCATACATTTTAATATTTGTAAATAGTAAAAACAGCCCACAATCGAATAAAACATCTAAAATTAGATAAAATAAATTGGGAAATTAGATATCTTTATTGATTTTATGCTATGATTAATTTAAATAAAGTAAAAAGTTAAGATATATGCGAATAGGCATTGATGCGCGGCTTTTTGGCACCAGACACGGCGGCATTGGTCGCTATACCGAACAATTACTTAAAGAATTGGAGTTAATTGATACTACCAATGAGTATTTTGTTTTTTTGGATGGCAATGGAATAAACGATTATCAACCCCAAAATCCTAATTTTAAGAAAGTTAAAGCCGACTTTCGCGCCTATAGTTTGGGTGAACAATTAATTTTTCCTTTCTTGCTAGCCAAATATCGTCTTGATTTGGTGCATTTCACTCATTTCAACGTGCCACTGTTGTTTCGTGGCAAGTTTGTGGTTACAATTCATGACTTGATTATCTCGCATTATCCGAGCCATCGCGCTACCACGCTTAACCCGATGCTTTATAAGACGAAATTGTTTTTTTATGATTTGGTAGTTGCTAGCTCGGCGCGTCGGGCTAAAAAAATCATTGCTGTCTCCGACTTTACCAAACAAGATATTGCTCATCTACTTAAGGTTACCTCAGATAAGATTCAAACAGTTTACGAAGGCGTTGACCTGCCGGAAGTTTCTGGGGCTGATACTGCAAGTGTCTTAACTCGTCTAAAGTTACCCGGAGATTTTTTACTTTATGTAGGATCAGCTTATCCACATAAGAATTTAGAAAAGCTATTGGAGGCTTTCGCTATTGTTGCCGTCAACAATCCTTCTTTGAAATTAGTTTTGGTGGGAAAGATAAATCACTTCTATAATGAATTGCAGAAAAAGATAGAAGAAATGGCTCAGGCGACCGGCCCATTTCCCGAAGAGTTCAAAGAAAAAGTAATTCTTACCGGTTATCTTAATGACAGCGAGTTGGCTGTTCTTTATCGACAAGCCAAGCTCTATGTTTTTCCTTCATTGATTGAAGGCTTCGGGCTGCCTCCATTGGAGGCGCAGTCTTACGGCTTGCCGGTTGTGAGTTCTGATCGATCTTGTTTGCCGGAAGTTCTTGGTGATAGCGCAATTTATTTTGACCCGGAAAACATTGGCGAGATGGCAGAAAAAATTGAGCTGATGCTTTCGGATGATAATTTACGTCAACAAAAAATTACCGCCGGAGATCACAATCTTAAGCGGTATTCTTGGAAAAAGATGGCACAGGAGATCAGTAAAATTTATCAGGAAAAATGATTCTTTATTAAAGCAATACTTATCCACAGTCCCGCTTGTTTATCAGGCGGGATTTGTGTTATAATATTTTTAACTAAAACAATTCAGAAGGTGGCAATTAAGAGAAAAACATCTGTTGGCAAACCGAAGGCGACGACAAAGAAAAAAAACGCCGTTCAAAAGTCTGCCACAACTCTAAAAAAGTCTAAGTTAGGCCGTGACGCGGCCGATGTTTTGTTTGATAACTCTTTAGAAAATAAGGCAGAACCCTTGGAATTGATTGGAGACCAAAAAGATAAAAAGACTTTTAAAATCAGCATCGCTGACCATCCGCTAGATGTGTACCACTCTCCATTTTTGCTTGATCTTTCTAAGTCTAAGCATCCGGAAAAAGAATTTGTCGCTCCCAGAGTCAAAGAAATATCCTATGCGCAGTTGCCGGCAGGGGAATGGCTGGAAAAAATAGGATTTTTTTCTTTTTGGGAGCTTGATAAGAGCGAAATCGTTATCGCCCTAAAGAGAGTCAAAAATTATTTTGAAGATTTATTTTCTACCGGTCCCGCGATAAATCGGGAATTGCCGCATCAACTTATCTCTAAACAAAACAAGGAATTACTGGAACAGATATTTTTTATTAATTTTCTTGTTTTTTTGTGGCGACAAACAGTTAAACTTTATCAGCTGGCAAGAGTTTCATTTCTTTTGGCTAAATGGTATTTATCCAAGCCCTTTGTCAAGGATGAGACGGTTTGGCTTGATAGTAAGCCCCAAATCGATGTTGTTGATAAGAAAGAAGACGACGTCTCTTTGGAGAAATTCAGGCAAAAATTTACAGCCACAACCGCAACCTATGAGCCGACTATTTCTGATTTGTTATCCGAGAATCAGTCCTTAAACAAATTAGGCAAGCAGGGCGTCGAACAAGGAAATAGCAAGCCCAGCATCAAGGAAGTCAGAGAAAAATACTTGGAGAATAATTTTACCAGGCGAGGAGTAGTGCTTAATATTCAAAAACCGTCAGCCCCTTGGCCCAAGCATGATTGGTTGCCCAATCTTGATTTCTTCAGTAATTTCGAGTTCAAAAAACCCAACGTTAAAATGAAGACTATCGCGTCAATTTCCTTAGGGATAATGCTCGCCCTGGTTTTTTCAGTCAAGGCGATGTCTTATGTGGATCAAGTTGGCGCAATCAAGGGTAAAGTTTTGGGCGAGGCTGAACAAGCCGTCAGGAGTATGTCCCAAGCCGGAGACGATCTCAAGGCGTTTAGTTTGGATGAAGCAAGCGCCAATCTAGCCAAGGCCAATAAGAATTTTAATTCAGCTAAAGATCAATTGGAAGATATTAAGTCTTTTGTGACGGTTTTGGCGGAAGTGGCTCCGGCTCAAAATACTTTCAAGTCAGGCAAAAATATCATTGAAATGGGGGAGCGACTTTCTTCGGCTGGCGAGTATTTAATTAAGGGGATCAAAATTCTTTCTGATAGGGAGTCAAATTTATCGCTTTCGAGTAAGATAAACAATTTTAAATTGGAATTGGACTCGGCGCTTGAGGAAATGATTTTGGCGCAGGAAAACGCAGAAAAGGTTTCATCCAGCCACATTCCTGATGATAGTCGTGAGCGTTTTGTTAAGTTGAAGGAAAGTCTGCCTTTGGCTATCGAGAGCATGAAAGAAATGAGGAATGCTTCCGAATTCGCCGTCAAAGTTTTGGGCGAAAGAGAACTTAAGCGTTATCTGTTCGTCTTTCAAAACGATAACGAAATGCGGGCCACCGGAGGCTTTATGGGTAGTTTTGCTTTAGTTGATTTTAAAAATGGAAAGATTGAAAAAATAACTTTGCCCGAAGGCGGCACTTATGATGTCAGGGCAGGATTCAATGAACGCCTTGCCCCGCCCAAGGCTTTGTCTTTAGTTGCCAGTCGTTGGGAATTCCAAGATTCAAACTGGTGGCCTGATTTTCCAACCTCAGCAGCCAATATTAAATGGTTTTATGAGAAGTCCGGCGGACCTACGGTTGATGGAGTTTTTGCTATCAATTCAGATTGGCTGACGGAATTGTTAAAAGTTACCGGACCAATCAAATTAGAAAATTATGGCAAGACTATCAGTATTGAAAATTATGAATATGAATTACAGAAAAGCATAGAGCTGGAAGCCAAAGACAAGACTAAACCAAAAAAGATTTTGGCGGAACTCGCTCCCAAGATAATGGAAAAGCTTTTGACGGTGGAGCCGGAAAGCGTCTTGCCATTGTCAGAGGCGATTGGCAATGGCTTAAGAGAAAAAGATGTGGTGATGTATTTTGCTGATCAGCAATTACAGCAGTTTGTTTTGGATAACGGTTACGCTGGACAATTGAAGGACCAAGGATCAAACAATGATTATCTGAGCGTGATCACTACTAACTTGGGAGGAGGCAAAACAGATAACGTTATCAGGCAAGAGATTTGGCATCGAGCCGAAATTCAGTCAGACGGATCAATAATTGATCATGTATTGATTGAGCGTAGTCATTTTGGACCAACTGATGATTTTTTTACCAATCAAGCTAATAATTCCTATATCCGTGTCTATGTTCCGTTGGGTAGCGAGTTAATTTCTGTTTCGGGATTCAAGCCTTTTGGCGCGGGTGATTTCAAAAAACTTGAAGAAGATCTGGAATACAAGAAAGAAATAATAAACGAGGATTTTGGAATTCAGGATGAAAAAACAGGAACTAAGATTTATCAGGAGAATGGTAAAACAGTGTTTTCTAACTGGTCAGTAGTCGGTCCGGGAGAAACGCAGAAGATGCTTCTGGTTTATAAGCTACCGTTTAAAGTCAGAAGATCAGATAGCCCCAAAGGCCTTGTAAACTCTGTCGCCTCCATGTTTTCTTCGGAGGTTGCCAGCTATGGCGTCTTGCTTCAAAAACAATCGGGTCGCAGTCGCGATCAAATAACTTCTGAGGTAGTTTATCCGCAGAACTTTAGTCCCGCAATAAACTATCCGGAAGATGTTGAATTTTATGACAATAAGGCCGTATTTTCTACTCAAGCCGATTCGGATAAATATTTCGGTGTTAGTTTCTTGTTGAAATAAATAATAGGATTATGCCCAAAAAAACTATTTTACCAACTTCAAATGAGATAAGCGAACCGCCAATTGACGAATTAAGGGAAAATATTTCTACAATGCAGGACGGTCTAGCTCAAGTGATGAAAAATAAGAGTGGCAAAAAGTCTTTTATTTCTTCTTTTAAAAAGATTGGGTCTCGATCGAAAGAGATACAGCATGAATTAGCCGAAGTTTATACTGATACTGATGGAGAAATACCAGACATGACCAAATTAGAGCACTCAGAGATGCCTTTGTGGCAAAAACTGCTTTATTGGGCCACTGCTTTTTTTGCGGTCGTCTTTTTTGCTTCACTAATAGGATTTTTGGTCTTTTCTAATCTCTCGGGGGATTCTTTTACTAATGATCGTGTGATTTTTAAAATTGATCCTCCTTTGTCTGTTGTTTCGGGACAAGAATCGGTTTACACCATAATAATTACCAATAACGAAAAAGTTAATCTTTACGACCTCAATATTGATTTGAAGTATCCTGACGACTTTCAATATGTCTCATCAACTCCGGAGGCTTCCGGTGAGAAGAAAAATGCGTGGAGCATGGGAGTTTTGCGAGTAGGCGAGACAGTCAAGATTGAGCTTACGGCAAAAATAGTAGCTTCACTTGGCTCGGTTCATAATCTCTCAGGCATTTTGAGCTTCAAGCCGGAGAATATTAATTCAGAGTTTCAGCAAAAAGTTTCTCTAGATTTAGGCGTTAATGTCTCAGTTATTAGCCTTAATGTTTCCGGTCCTGACAAGTTATTATCAAATCAGAATGGGGAATATGTTGTCACTTTAAGAAATGTGGGCTTAGAAACTTTAGAAAACATTGAAGTGGTCGCTGATTATCCGCAAGGATTTGTTTTTTCCTCCTCTAGTTTGCAAGCCAAATCGGGTTCTAATGGAACTTGGGAGATAAATGATCTTGCCACTTCGACTGAGGGGAGCACTTCCACCGACAAAAAAATTACAATAAGCGGTAATTTTTCCGGTATTTCTGAATCCGGCAACCAGGAGATAAGGTTTAAGGTTAATCTTAAAAAATCAAGTGATTGGATTTTACAGGCTGAACAATCGGCCATAACCAATGTCGTCAAAGATCAATTGAAACTAACTTTAGTTATTAATGGTTCTGGAGAAGACCAGCCGGTAGGTTTTGGAGAATTGTTAATTTATACCGCTTCATTTAAAAATACCGGACACGAAGATTTAAAAAACATCGAACTTACTGCTCATCTTGATTCTGATATTTTAGATTGGGATAGCCTCAAAGATTCTGCGTTAGGTAAGAAATCCGGCAATTCGTTAATTTGGACAGGAAAGCAAGTATCGCAATTGTTAAGTTTAAGGCCGGGCGAAGAAGGGTCAATTTCTTGGCAGATCCGTGTCAGAGATTATGATTCTCTGAGGGGAGAGGACATAGGAAAGTTAAGCGTAGAAAGTTACTTAGAAGCCAAGACAACTGCTGCCGGCAACGAGTCGTCTGTCTCTGGAAAAACAATCACTAACTCCGTTAATTCTGATTTAAGTTTGGAGGCGGGGGCGAGGTACTATAACGAGGATAATATTGCTTTGGGCGCGGGACCAATCAAGCCTCAGGTGGGGCAAGCATCTTCTTATAATGTTTCTTTGAAATTAGGCAACAACATTCATGATATTTCCAATATTGAAGTAAGCGCCACTTTGCCGGCGGGTGTCAGTTGGGACAATAAAGAAGACCATGACACCGGAGATGTCGTCTATAATTCTAAAACCAGAAAATTATCTTGGACCATCTCTCGCCTGTCTAAGAGGGCTGACGGAGCTTATTTAAACTTTAATATTAGTATTACGCCTAAAGAATCGGATAGTGGCAGAGTGTTAGTGCTTATACCCGAGGTGCGTTTGTCGGGTAAAGACATCGAAACCGGGGCCGATATTTCCAAAACAGTAAAAGCGATAACCACCGCCTTTGATGATCCGATTTTGGGAAAGGTGAGCGGAATTGTGGAATAATCAGATATAGATGTTTAAGCTGATAAAAAAATCTAAAAAATCTCAGGCCAGGCTGGGTATTCTAAAAACCGCGCACGGAACTTTGAAAACCCCATTTTTCATGCCGATTGCCACCAAGGCAGCAGTAAAAAACTTAACCACTGACGAGATTAGGGAATTAAAGTCGCCCATAATCCTTTCTAATACCTATCATTTATATCTAACTCCGGGCATGGAGGTCATGAAAAAGGCCGGAGGCCTTCATAAGTTTATGGATTGGCGTGGGGCGATTTTGACTGACTCCGGAGGATTCCAGGTTTTTTCTCTATCTAAGATAAGAAAGATTTTGCCACAAGGCGTAGAATTTAGATCTCATCTCGATGGCTCTAAGCACTTACTGACGCCTAAGAAGGTTTTAGAAATACAGAAAACAATCGGATCAGACATTGCTATGATATTGGATGTTTGTCCGCCATCAACTGCTAGCCACAAAGAAGTTGCTGAAGCCGTATCGATGACGACTAAGTGGGGCAAGGAAGCCAAGCGCGTAATTAAACTTAAAGAATTTAGCAATAGCAAGCAATTAAGGTTTGCAATTGTACAAGGTGGAATTTTTGAGGATTTAAGATTAAAATCACTAAAAGATCTGGCCGAGCTTGATTTTGATGGATACGCTGTGGGCGGGTTGGCAGTAGGGGAGACTAATCAAGAAATGTATCAAGTCTTGGATTATTTAGCCCCTCAAATGCCGGATAACAAGCCAAGGTACTTAATGGGAGTCGGCACTCCGGAAAACATTGTGGAAGCCGTTAAACGGGGAGTAGATATGTTTGATTGCGTTATTCCTACCAGGGAGGCCCGACATGGCCGACTTTATTTGCAGGTTAAGTCGGGATTCGGCAAGGGATTCTATGAAACGATCAATATAACCAACGCCAAGTATAAGAATGATTTTTCTTCGATTAATAACTCTAATTTGAAGAAGTATTCTAAGGCTTATTTACATCATTTATTTAAGACCGGTGAGCCCTTGGGTATGCGACTGGCAACCCTTAATAATATTGAATTTTATCTGAAATTGATGGACGACATTAGAAAGTACATTAAAAGGGGAGCGTTTTAGTTGAAAGTAAAAAAATATAAGCAACGGGTTCAGGCCTTTGCTTGGACTTGTTTTTTTATTGTTAAAACAGTGAAATATATTGGTTCTAGGTGTTGCCATTGACAAAAAGGATTTTTTTTGATATAATTAAGTCATATTAATCATATTTCAATAAAAAGTATTTAATTTTAGCCAAAAAAATGTCAAAAGAATTTCACTGTTTTGCGTTTTAGGCTTTAAAATAAGCTTATGTCTATCTTGGATCAAGTAAGAAAAAACAAATTTAAAGATGGTTTGTCATCCTTTAATCCGGTTGACACCCTGGGCTATCTTTTTGATAATCTTTCTGAAAAAGAAAAGGATATTATCACCAAAAGATTTGGTTTAGGCGTTGACAAGAGGTATACCCTAGAGGAAATAGGCCAGAAATATGGCATTACCAGAGAACGCGTCAGGCAAATAGAAAATCTTTCCATCAAGAAGCTCAAAGAATTAAGAGAATCGAAGGAAGAGATTAGAGAGGCTGAAACTTTGGTTGTCCAACTTTTAGAGCAATATGGCGGAGTGATGGAAGAGTCTTTCTTTTTGGAGAATGTGCTCAACTATCTTAATGCCCATTCAGAAAGCGAAAATTCTTTGCTGTTTTTGGCTGAACATATCTTTACCGACAATATCAATAAGATCAATCAGGACAAGGAGTTTAACAACCTTTGGAGATTAGGTGTTTCCGATGTTGATTTCCTTAAGAAGGTTATAACCGAAATGGTTAACGTCATCGAACAAAACGGCGATCCCATTAGCCTTGATCAGTTGCTTTCACAATTTAAGTCATCCGCATTCTTTAATGACAATAAAGAGAAAATCCTTTTCTTGACTACCATGTTGGAAGCTGACGAGACTGACGTCAATAAAATTCTTGAAAGCTATTTGCGCGCTTCTAGAAAGATTCGCCAAGATATCTTCAATAATTGGGGATTAATCTCTTGGGGCATCGTTAAGCCTAAGAAAATTAATGATAAGATTTATCTTACCCTTAAAAAATCAGGTCGCCCGATGCATTTTACAGAAATCGCCGATTCAATTAATGGTAATGCTTTTGATGGCAAAGTTGCTTACGCTCCGACAGTACATAATGAATTAATACTTGACGAAAAGTATGTTTTGGTGGGACGCGGCATTTATGCTTTGAAGGAGTGGGGCTATAAGCCGGGAAATGTGGCCGATGTAATCGAGGAGATAATCAGAGAAAACGGACCATTAACCAAAGACGAGATTATTGAAAAGGTTTTAGAGCGTAGAAATGTTAAGCGCTCGACCGTATACTTGTCTCTTATGAATCACAAGAAGGTTAAGAAAAACGAAAAAGGCAAGTACGCTATCAACGAAAATTCTATAACAGAGGCTGTTATGGAAGAAGCAATAGATCAGGCAGCTCAAGCTGATAATATCTAAAAGTTTTAAAACAATCGACAATAAAAAATAAATCACCTGCTTACTAAATTTGTGGCAGGTGATTTATTTTGTTTGCAATAATAAAATGTGTTATAATATAGCTATGTTGATAACTTTTTAAAGCAATGGAAGGCGATTTGATAGGATATATAATAAATAGCGCCCTAGGCAATTTTAATTGGGAAGAATTGTATTATTCTTTCATGGTTTTTGCCAATCAAAATCCTGTTGACATTAGTTTGCAGATATTTTTTGGTGGTGGTTGGATTTTGTTTATAATAATTTTTACCAAAGGCCTTTACGATATTTGGCTTGATGGTCGCCAGGGCAAGTTTGCCGGTAAGTGGAAATTCAATCTTTTGGCGATAGATATACCCAAAAATAACGAGCAGACACCGAAAGCTGTAGAGAATATTTTTGCCGCTTTAGCCGGCGCCTATTCCGGACCCAATTTGATAGATAAGTATTGGGACGGAAAGACTACGGAAAGTTTTTCTTTTGAGATAGTCAGCTTAGAGGGGCATATACGTTTTTTGGTTAGAGTGCCTAGTCATTTTAGGGATTTAGTTGAGGCGGCGGTTTATTCCCAGTATCCCGAAGCGGAAATAACCGAGGTGACTGATTACACGGAGTTTGATTCTGACGATATTGATTCGGAAGGAAAGCCGATTCCTTTTTCAAAATTAAAGTTTCCCAATAAGGTTTATAAGCTCTGGGGCTGTGAATTTGTTTTTGTTAAACCTTACCCCTATCCGATTCGTACCTATCCGGAATTTGAACACTCGCTTTCCGGTAACTTCATTGACCCCATGGCCGGAGTTTTGGAAATTTTAAGCCGACTTAATCCTGGAGAGCAAATTTGGATTCAGTTAGTCATTACTCCACAACCTCCGGGCTGGGGTGAGCCGGCAAAAAAGATAGTGGCTCAATTAATTGGCAAGGAATACAAGGATCCGGCTGCCTCTAAGTTTGATCCGACTTCTTTGGTAACTAAACCGGTTGATTCCGGCATGGGTTTTGTTGGCGGAATAATGGAACAGTTGACTGGAATTTCGTTGACTGGAACAACTGAAAAAAAGAAAGAAGACGAGTGGAGAATGTTTAAGATTACTCCTGGAGAACGCAGTGTTTTAGAAAGAGTAGAAAATAAGATTTCCAAGCAGAATTTCAAAGTAAAATTCAGGATGATTTATTTGGGTCGCAAAGAAATTTTTGCTAAAGGCAGGGGAGTTGTCGGAGTAATCGGAGCAATTCAGCAATTTAATACTTCTGACGCTAACGGATTTAAGCCAGGCAAGATTAGCAAGACCGCGGCCGACTATATTTTTGTTGATAAAAGGGTTGAAAAAAGACAAAACAGTATTTTGCGATATTTTTGTAAAAGAAGCAATTTCTATGGAGAAAAAACCGGTGATATTTTATGGATGTCTCCAGAAGAACTAGCGTCCGTTTGGCACTTCCCGGTTATCTCGGTCAAGGCTGCCGAAGTAAGTAAGATTGGCAGTAAGAAAGCTCCGCCGCCAACCAGGTTGCCCTACGACCAAAGAGCAGCTCCGGCAGCTCCCAAGGAGGAACGGGAAGTAATTAGGACTGTTCCGGTTCAACCAATTTTTCCGGGCCAGTCGGTTTTTGGACAAGAGCCGGTTGCTGGCAACCAAAATGTACAACCCAATATTCCCTCTGCTGGATTTGAGGGAGCCAGAATAATTTCTGGCAATCCTAGGTCTGCCACTGAAAGTGTTGTGGTTCAGCCGCCAATTCCTAATGTGGACAGTTACGATCAACAGCCACCAACTCATAAAGGTGCGCCACCTCCCAATCTTCCCTTCGTTTAATAAAAAATTATGACAGGACCAAATAACAACGACATCACTATTTTTGGCGAGACTAACTATCGCAATGCCAAGCGTAGTTTTGGCATCAAGCGCGATGATCGTCGACGCCACATGTATATCATCGGTAAGACCGGCATGGGAAAAACTACCTTGCTAGAAAACCTTATTATTTCCGATATCTTAAACGGCGAGGGGTGTTGTTATATTGATCCGCACGGCGATACTGCTGATAAGATTTTGGATTTTATTCCTCCTCATCGCATTAATGATGTGGTTTATATCAATCCGGCTGATACGGAATTTCCGATCGCCTTCAACGTTCTTGAAGCTGTTGATGAAAATTCTAAAAGCTTCATCGCCTCCGGCTTGATTTCCGTTTTTAAAAAGTTGTGGGCTGATTCCTGGGGGCCTCGCTTGGAATACATTTTGCGCAACGCTATTTTGTCATTGCTTGATTACCAAGGCTCAACCCTTCTTGGCATTATGAGAATTTTGGTAGAGAAGGATTATCGAGACAAGGTGGTGGCAAAAATCAAGGATCCGGTAGTGCGATCTTTTTGGGTTAACGAGTACGATAAGTGGAACGAAAAAACTTTGCAGGAGGTTATCTCTCCGATCCAGAATAAAGTCGGACAATTCTTGTCTAACTTTCTGATCAGAAATATCGTCGGACAAGTCAAGTCAACTATCGATCTGAGAGAAATAATGGACAAGAAAAAAATCCTCATTCTCAATTTGTCTAAGGGACGTATCGGAGAAGATACTATGCAATTGCTTGGCTCGATGATTGTGACTAAATTATATTTGTCAGCCATGAGCCGCGTCGATATTCCCGAGCATGAACGCAACGACTTTTATCTTTATGTCGATGAATTTCAGAATTTTGCTACCGAAAGTTTTGCTAACATTTTATCAGAAGCCAGAAAGTACAGACTTAATTTGATAGTAGCGCATCAATACATTGAGCAGTTGCCGGAAGTGGTTTCTGCTGCCGTTTTTGGTAACGTCGGAACAATTGTTTGTTTTCGTGTCGGGGCGGCTGATGCTGAAGGGTTGGTACGAGAGTTTACTCCATTTTTTACTGAAGAGGATTTAGTTAATCTGCCGGCCTTTGCTATTTATTTAAAATTAATGATTGACGGAGTTTCTTCCGATCCTTTTTCGGCTGCCACTTTGCCACCGCTTTTTGATAATTATCGTACCAACAATAGAGATAAGGTTATTGCTGTTTCGCGTGAGCGTTGCGCTAATCCTCGGGCCGTTGTTGAGGATAAGATTAACCGTTGGAGCGCGGTTGATGTAGGTTCAAGGATCAATGTAAGTTCGGAGAGAACTCCTATTGCCGGCCGTGATTTAGGGGCAGGAGAAATAATTCCGCGACAAACTCTAAAAGGTGGGCCGACTATTAGCTTATCTGATTTGGGTAAGGGAAGATTGGCCAAAAATCAATCGACTGTAGCGCCCGGCAAGTCGGATAAAAAAGACAAGAAAAAAGAAGAAAAAGACAAACCCAAGTTTGATGCTAAATGTTCGGCTTGCGGTCAGGAATTTAAAATTGGCTTTGATCCCGATCCGAGCAAGCCGGTTTATTGCGATGATTGCTTTAAACAAATAAAAGCCGAGAAGCGCAATAAAGACGCTGATGTTAAGCCGGCCAAAATGGTAATGCTGGACGAACCCGTTGTCAAAGAAGAGGCTCTTAAAATTAAGCCAGCTAGTCTTTCTGACATCCTCTCTCAAGACATAACCGGCTTTGACGGTAAATTGAGAAAACCTCAACAGGAGACTGTAAACCCAGAGGGTATTACTGAAGAGGAATATAAATTAGAATGGTACGAGCAAGCTAAGAAATTGGTTGGAGATGAGGGATTTGTTTCGCATGATTTAAATCAAACAGTAAATTCGACTCGAGAAATTGATCAATCTGGTCCGGTATTGCCACCTCAACCGCCAATAAAGCCATCCATTTGATAGTTTATGGGAAATGGGTTAAAATAGCGGTAAGAAAAATAATTAGAAAATTATGTCAGAAACAATTAAAAATTTGGCCAAGGCGTTTGTAGGGGAGTCGCAAGCCAGAAATCGTTATACCATGTATGCCAAAGTAGCGAAAAAGGAAGGCTTTGAGCAGATTGCTGAAGTTTTTTTGACCACCGCCGACCAGGAGCGTGAACATGCAGCTAAATTGTTTGGCGAAATTCAAGAACTAAAAAAGTTGTCAGATGAAGATCTTTCAGCTTTGAAAGTAGAAGCTGAAGTGCCGACTGTTTATGGTACGACGGCAGAAAATTTAAAGGCTGCAATCGCCGGAGAAAATTATGAACATGTGACGATGTATCCGGAGTTTGCCGCTACTGCCGAGCAAGAAGGTTATCCAAAAATCGCCGCTCGTTTACGGGCTATCGCGGTGGCCGAAGAGCATCACGAGGAGAGATACATGAAATTGTTAAAAGAGGTTGAGGCGGGCACAGTATTTAAGAAAGAAGAAGAAGTCTGGTGGGTTTGTCGCGAATGCGGCTATGTTCATTTTGGCAAAGAAGCTCCACAAGAATGTCCGTCTTGTAATCATGCCCAAGCCTTTTACCAATTGAAATCAGAAAATTACTAATTGCAAACATATGGCAGTCAAGAAAATTAACGAAGTTTACAAATGTGCCGTTTGCGGTAATATCGTAGAAGTAACACGCGCCGGCGGTGGAACTTTAGTTTGTTGCGGTCAGGATATGGTTTTGCAAGAAGAGAATACTACTGATGGCGCCACAGAAAAACACGTTCCAGTGCTAGAAAGGGAAGGCGATAAGGTTAAAGTCAAAGTTGGCGAGGTGGCACACCCGATGGAAGACGCCCATTATATTGAATGGATTGAAATTTTAGTTGATGGCATTAGTTATAAGAAATTCTTGCAACCAGGCGAGGCGCCGGAAGCAGAATTTGATTTGCCGGCCGGAGCTGGAGAGGTTGTGGCTAGAGAATATTGCAATCTGCACGGACTTTGGAAAAAGTAAAGTTTTTAGAAAAACGAGGCCCTAAAGCCTCGTTTTTTTGTTGAACTGGCGTAATTAGGCTTTAAATGCTAAGATATTGGCAGAAAAATATGTCCTCCTCACAAGAAGTAGAAGAAATCAAGGTGCGGATTAATGTGGATGAATTGCTTCGGGATTACCTGAAGTTGCAGCCGGCCGGCACCGGCACTTATAAAGCCGCTTGTCCGTTCCATAATGAAAAAACACCCTCATTGATGGTTTCGCCTCAGCGGGGTTCTTGGCATTGCTTTGGTTGCGGGGCGGGCGGAGATATTTTCGAGTTTTTGATGAAGATTGAAAATCTTTCTTTTCCCGAAGCTCTGAAAATCCTGGCAGATCGTGCCGGCGTAATTTTGACACGGCAAAATCCGCAAGCTCACGATCGTAAAAATCGTTTGTATGATTTGTGCGAGTTAACCGCTCGTTACTGGCATAAGGTCTTATTGGAATCGCCACGAGCGGAGTCGGCGAGGAGTTATTTGGCTGGACGTGGCGTCAGTGAAGAGGTGATTGAAGATTTTAATGTGGGCTATGCTATTGATGACTGGAGCAATCTTTTTGATTTTTTGATTAAGCGAGGGTTTAAGGCAGAAGAGATCTTTGCTGCCGGTTTTGTCGTCAAAAAAGATCGGGGCAACGGTTATTATGACCGCTTCCGTAATCGCGTTATGTTTCCGATAGTTGATCACAACGGCAGAACCTGCGGTTTTACTGGCAGGACACTCAATCCTGAAGAGCCGGCCAAATATGTGAACACGCCGCAAACGGATATTTATAATAAAAGCGCCATTGTTTTTGGGCTGTACCGGGCTAAAAGCGAGATTCGCAAATTAGATACCGTAGTAGTGGTTGAGGGACAGATGGATGCTATTACTTGCCATCAATTTGGATTTAAAAATACTGTGGCTTCATCCGGTACGGCTTTGACGCGAGAGCAAATTCAGTTACTTAAAAGATTTACCAATAATATTTATTTTGCCTTAGACGCTGATAGTGCCGGACAAAAAGCTTCTGAGCGCGGTTCGGAGTTGATTAAATCCGTGGAAAATGATTCGCGTTTGGTGGAGGGGACGGATCGATATGGTAAGCGGTCGCAGTTCATTGATCCGGCCTTGAGTTTAAATTTGAATTTGAAAATTATCTCAATTCCTAATGGCAAGGATCCTGACGAGTGCATCAAAAACAATCCCGATGATTGGCGTCAGGCCATTAGCGAAGCCTTGCCGATAATGGAATATTTTTGGCGGATGTTTTCAGCGTCTCAAGATTTAAATGATCCGCAAATAAAAAAGAATGTTGCCAAGTTGCTCAGTGAGAAGATTGCGCAATTAGATGATCCGATAGAGAAGAATTACTGGATTAAGGAAATCGCCAATCGTTTGGCGGTGGGCGAAGAAGCTTTGCGAGAGTTGGTTTCAAGGGTTGTCGGCAGTCTTAAGGCCCCTGTAAGGCCCCAGGAGGCCGCAGTAACGGCGCAACCTCAAAAAACCATAAATGACCCGGATTTATTGAAGTTTAGAACTATTTTAGCGATTATTTGGCGTTTTCCTGAATTGTTGTCTAAATTGAGTCAGGAACTGCTGCCAGACTATTTAAACGAAGGGTTGGCTCAAAAGCTTTACAAAAGTCTTATTTTATTTTATACTACGCATAACGAACTGTTCGCCTTAGGCGCTCGTGGACGGGAGGAAACAAATATTTTTTCAGCCTTTACAGATTGGCTGAAAACCCAAGCCGTCTCCGACGGGGCCGAACAATTTTTGGAGCAGTCGTATCTTCTGGCACAAAAGGATTTTGCCTCCTTAGACGCCAGAGAAGCCAAAAATGAAATAGAAACCATACTTAAATTGCTTAAAAGCAATTATTTAAGCTCGATGATTTCCCGTCTGAATAATGAACTAAGGCAGGCGGAGAAAATTGGCGACAAGATCGCCTTAGAAAAAATTTCTATCTCTTTGAGCGAATTGATTAGGCAAAAATCAGAGCTCTAAACCAGCTGGCGACAAGGCACTGCCTCTTGCCGGCGTAATTTAATTCTCAAAAGGTACGATGAAAAAAAATAATAAAAAGCCGGCCGCTAAGTCGACTAAGAAAACTGCGCCAAAAAAATCTGCCAAGTTAGTTAAGAAAATCATCTCGAAAATTAAGCCTAAGCCTAAGGCGACTAAAAAGCCGGCAGTAAAGAGGGTTGCTAAGCCGATTAAGAAGGCAATTATTAAGAAATCGCACAAGGAAAAGCCGGAGCCAAGGCAAATAATTATTCCTTCTGAAGAAGAGATCCAATCCCTTCTTAAAAAAGGAAAGCTCAGGTCTTTTGTTACTGAGCAAGAGATTTCTTTGATGTTTCCCGAAGTTGAGGAAAATCTGGAAAAATACGAAGATTTTTTGGATTCTCTGGATATTGCCAGTGTCAGGATAGCTGAACCGCCATCTCTGTTGGGTGGTAATTTTATGGCTTCTTCCAATTCTGTAGCGCCGGCAGAGCCTGGCAAAAAAAGCCCAAAAATTACCTTAAGCGACCGCATTGATCTGGGGGATATTTCTGCCGACTCAATTCAAATGTATTTGCGCGAGATTGGCAAGGTGCCATTGCTTAATTCTGATGAAGAAATTTCTTTGGCTAAAAGAATTGAGCGTGGAGATGTTGAAGCAAAGCAAAAATTAATTAAAGCCAATTTGCGTTTAGTGGTTTCCATTGCTAAGAGATTTACTGGTAAGAACTTATCGTTACTTGATTTGATCCAGGAAGGCAATATTGGATTGTTCCGCGCCGTTGATAAGTTTGATTATCATAAGGGGTATAAGTTTTCTACTTATGCTACCTGGTGGATTAGGCAGGCGATTACCAGATCGCTTGCCGATCAATCTCGTACCATTCGCATTCCGGTGCACATGGTGGAAAACATCAATCGTTTTCAGCAAGTTGAGCGTCGTCTAGTGCAAGATTTGGGACGCGAACCAATGCCGGAGGAAATTGCCGCTGAAATGGGAGAAGAGTTAGATAAAATTAATCATATTATCAAGATTTCTCAAGAGACTATCTCACTTGGCACTCCAGTTGGCGATGATAGCGAAGACAGCGTGTTAGAGGATTTTATTGAAGACCAGAAAACAGTCACTCCGGATCGTGTCGCCGCCTTACAAATTTTAAAAGATTACGTGAAGCAGGTCATTTCCGAATTGACGCCGCGCGAACAGAAGGTCTTGGAGATGCGCTTTGGCTTGAAGGATGGCGTAGCTCATACCCTGGAAGAAGTGGGCAAAGAATTCGATGTCACTCGCGAGCGCATCCGTCAAATTGAGGCTAAGGCTCTGGAGAAAATTGAGAAGATTAAGGGTATCGAGAAATTGAGAGATTACTAATTTTCCACAGAAAATTTGGCTTGACTTAGCCAGAAAAATTTGTTAAGATATTTAACGTCATTAAAGTACATAAAAATCACTAGAGTTCCGCGATAGCTCAATGGTAGAGCAACCGGCTGTGAACCGTCTGTTATCAAAAGTTATGACTAAAGATAATAGAAAATATGCCGACCGTCGTAAATATTTGATTGAGGCAGTGTCCAAGAGGCGTAAAGCCGTAAGGGATAAGGCCTTGGAATATAAAGGCGGCAAGTGTGAAATCTGTGGCTACAGTAAATGCGTGCAAGCATTAGAATTCCATCATTTGGATGGCAATAAAAAAGATTTTGGCGTCTCCTCAAAAGGATTTCAAGATCTTGGGATAAAGTCATTCAAGAGATTAATAAATGCTTGTTAGTATGTGCTAATTGTCATAGAGAATTACATTCCGGCTCCACGCAGCTTCCGAAAGAAATTTTGGAATGATAATCAGGTGAATTGCGGGAAGCCTAAGTCCGCAAGGATATGGTAATCCGCAGCCAAGCCCCTTTCAGGGGAAGGTTCAGAGACTATCCCTTTGGGGAGTAGTTCCGCCGTTAAAGGCGGGCCGAAGCGCCTGATACCTTAATCCAATAGACTGGAAAAGGTAATGATATAGTCCACCCTTTGATGAAAGTCAGAGATAAGTGTAACCGGTAGGTTACTGGTTCGAATCCAGTTCGCGGAGCTTTGGTGATTTTTTAATTAACAAAAGAGCGATTAGTAATCGCTCTTTTGTTTTTATGTTAAAGAATCTAATAAAAAAAAGAAGCCGGCGAGCCTAGGTGGCGCGCCGGCGGATGTGTAGTCGGGAGGACAGGGTGTATCCTACTCGACGATCAGCTTGCGGTGGCAGAATTGACACTCAATCGTCGAGTAAAAATCAGAAAAATTAACAATGTGGGCGATTCGTTCATAGCAGTGCGGGCAGTTGATGTTTCCGGTTGGACTGGGTTACGTCCTTTTCACTGATTGCGGGTGTCGGATTTTTCGAAACTGCTTGTTGCACCTCGGACAGACCCCGATACCTTCGAGCATGAGATTGGCATAGCCGATCCCAACTTCACAGAGCGGGTTTGGACAACGTATAAAGACGTCAGGGCTGGTGATGTCAATTTCCGGAATGTGCGATTGGACCGTTCTCCTAGAAGAGCTGGCCGAAGCGTTCGTTTGGACTACGACCGGCTTGGGCGGAGCCGCCAGTCCGTACACTCGTTGGCGGTAGTTCTCGGTGCTGCCTCGCCCCACCTTCTCTCCGGTCTGGTTGCAACGATAGCCGCCACTAACTGTTCTAAAGGTCGGGCCTCCGGCCGTCATAATCAGCTTGGCGGCGTCTGGGGTCAGAACAAAGCCAGTACCGCGCATCTGGTGTAGACGCTTTCTGGCCTCTTTTACTTCCTTGGCTTCACCCGAGTTGTTTCGAGTCGCTCTCATGACACAATCCTCCTTAGTTGATGTTTATGGAAAGGACAACTGACTATCTAAAATAGATTAGTATAAATTTGATAAATTGTCAACGCTTAATTTATTTAAGATTTAATTGTTTTTTGTTATAATTATTCTATAAACATATGCCATTAGCAAAGAAAAAACTGATAGTTGTTAACGATAAAATGCAGCGCGGTTATCGTTATTATTTGAGTGAGCCAACGGGTAAGGATTTTGATCCGGAATTCAAGCCGAAACTAACCCCTCAAGAGATGTTGGAATTGGGGGTATTTGGCGGCAGGTATTTGCGCGATTGTCGTAAGGAGTTTCCCGTTGCTTGGTTTAAAAAAGCAAAATTACACCCCTTGAAAACCCCGGGCCATAGTCCCAAATTAAACTATTTCGGTGTTGATGCTAGCCAGTCATTAGCGGTGTGGCGTAAAAATGGTTGGATTAAACCAGAAGATCCGCGCGGCTGGTTTCAGTGGTATTGCCGGTATTATCTGGGTAGGCGGATGCCGGAAGAAGACGGGCGACAAATCAAGCGCTGGAAGATGATGAAGCGGCATATTGCGCAACTCAAACACCGCTGTGCGCCCAAGGACTTATCCTGCTCGCGCAAACAGCGCCAAGCATTACTGCATTGGGCTTACGACAGCCGAAAAATTTAATTATGTCAGTAAGCAATATCAAGAAAGAATTGAGAGCGGTTGCTAATCCAGAAAAAGCCGAAATATTAAGTCGGTTTTTTAAGACTGGCAAAGGCGAGTATGGTGCGGGAGATAAATTTCTCGGTGTAGTGGTGCCACAACAAAGACTTATTGCTAAGCACTACGTCGAATTGCCGTTGCCGGAAATACAGGAACTGCTTCACAGTAAATATCACGAGGAACGTTTAACTGCGTTGCTAATTTTGACTTACAAATATCATAAAACATCACCTGAAGAGAGGGGTAAGATTTATGATTTTTATATTAAGCATAGTAAGCAAATTAATAACTGGGACTTGGTTGATGTGACTGCTCCCAATATTGTCGGCGCTTGGCTTTTTGATAAGGACCGAAAGATTTTATTTGATTTAGTTAAGTCGGATAATTTGTGGCAGCGTCGTATTTCTATCATTTCCACCTTTTATTTTATTAGGCGAGGGGATTGCAAGGATACGCTAAGACTGGCTGAAATCCTTTTAAATGACAGGCACGACTTAATCCATAAAGCAGCGGGCTGGATGTTGCGAGAAGTTGGTAAAAATTGTGGCACTAAAATTTTGACTGATTTTTTGGATGAGCATAAAAGTAAAATGCCTCGTACTATGTTGCGCTACGCGATTGAAAAATTGCCGCCTGATTGGCGAATTAAATATTTGAAAAAATAATTATGAAATACAAGGCATCATTACATTTACATACCAAGGAGGATTTTGAGGATGGAAGCATAATCAAGTATTCAATTTATGACTTGATTGATGAAGTGGTCCGTTTGGATTTTAAAATACTAGCGCTTACGGGCCATAAGACTTTTTTGTTCAAACCAGAATATGGTGAGTACGCTAAAGAAAGGGGAATACTTCTAATTCCCGGCATCGAAGCGGAAATTAAGGGTAGGCACTGTTTAATTCTTAATTGCGATCAGTCGGCAGAAGGAATTAAAAACATTAATAATTTAATTGCCTACAAGCGAGGCCATCCGGATTGCTTTGTGATTGCTCCGCATCCTAATTATAAAACTAAGTCCCTTGGCTTGGGTTTAGTTAAAAAGTATACCGAAGTATTTGATGCTATTGAGCATAGCTGGTTCTATTCTAGAAAGGTTAATCCTAATATTGCCACTGCCGATTTGGCAAAGAAAATAAAAAAGCCGCTGATCGCGACCGCGGATTTGCATCGGTTAGAATATTTGGATTGTAGTTACGCCGTAATTGATTGTGTTAGTCTTGATGTGGACTCGGTTTTTGAAGCGATAAGGCAAGGCAAGTTTGAAAATTTTTCTCAGCCCCAGTCAGGGATCGGCATGATTATTTATTTTTTGTCCTTGATGTTTGCCAACCCCTTAAGATCGATAAAAAAGTTTTTTTAAATTTTAACAAACAAGCCTAGGTAGAGATTCTTTCCAATTGGTTAAGATTTCATAATTAATGGTTTGTGTTGCTTGAGCCAAGTCTTCGGCGCTTATGTTGTTGCCAATAATTTCTACCTCGTCGCCAATTTTTACGTCGTCTATCCCACTGATATCTATAACAGTTATATCCATACAAACGCGTCCCACTATGGGAGCTTTTTTATTTTTGATCCAGACGCATCCTTGATTAGAAAGCGAGCGCGGTAACCCTTCGAAATAGCCAACGGGAATGGTGGCAAGCTTAGCATTATTTTCTGTGCGATAGGTGCAGCCATAGCTGACACAACTGTCAGCAGGAAGCTCCTTAATTTGAGTTACTTTTGTGAATACTGACATTACCGGTTTTAGTGGTGAGTGGGATTTTTCCCAAAGCTGTTTTACGGTATCGCTAGGATAGCAACCATAAGCAGCGATGCCGATTCGACACATATCCATATGACATTGTGGGTAAAGCATTGCGGTCGCGCTATTGGCGCAATGTTTGATAAGCTTGCGTCCCAAAATTTCCTCGACTTGTTCTGCTGTTTTTTTGAATTTTTCTAGTTGCATCAGGAAATGTCCGTTATCCTTATCTTCGTCAGCGGTAGCGAAATGAGTGGCCACTCCTTCAATTATTAGATTATTTAAGCCGGATAAGTCTTGAAGGAATTCCAAAACTTGGTCGCAAGGTATGCCTTGGCGCCCCATGCCAGTATCTAGTTTTAGATGGACATAAACTTTTTGATTTTTTATTTTAGCGACTTGGTCTAGGGCTTTAGCTGCTTCTATCGAATATAAAAAAATGCGACTATTAGATTTAATTGCGTCGGAAGCGTTTTCCGGAAGTACTGGACCGATTATTAAAAGAGGAAGGGCGATATCGGCCAATCTTAATTTTAACGCCTCATCCGTCGACGTTACGCATAGCCAGTTGGCGCCAGATTTTTCCATTAGGCGAGCAACCTCAATCAAACCGTGCCCATAAGCATTAGCCTTGACAGCTGGAGCCATTAGGCAAGCTTCAGGAATTTCTTTTTTGAATGCCTGCAGGTTGTGTGCGATAGCTTCTTTTGATATTTTGATGGTTAAGTTTGGCATTTTGACTAAAAGGCTTTAAAATTGTAGAATTACCTAAGTATTATAACCATTTTCTTATTAAAAAGTAAATTATGGAAAAGAGAGTTGCAATAGTGGTTTGCGCTTGGCCGCCCATGGGCGGAGGAATAGGCAATAACGCTTATTATCATCTCAAATGGTTGATTAAATCCGGAGTTACGGCAGAAGCCTTTACTCCTGATTATGGACAAAAGAAAGAAGTTTCAGAATTGCCGGTTAATTACCTTAAAACAGTCTTGCCTTTAGGCAAGGCGGGATTTATGTTTGGTCTTCTAAAAGAATTGAAGCGATTCGACATTATCCATCTCTATTATCCTTTTTTTGGCAGCGATTTTATTATTTGGTTATTTAAGAAAATTAATCCGCAAAAAAAACTAGTATTGCATTATGAAATGGATCCTATTGGACAGGGGATAATGAAAATATTTTTTTGGTTGCACATCAAGCTGTTTCTCGGTGCGATGATTAATGTCTCTGATAGGGTGGGGGTATTGTCATTTGATCATTGCAAGGGCTCCTACCTGGCTGATTTTTTCGAAAAACAACCGGATAAGTTTTTGGAAATTTCCAATGGAATCGAGGCGGATTTTTTTAGTCCCAGCGACAAAAAAGAAGACTTACTAGTAGTGAACAATTTTAGTGTTCATGATAAGATAATAATTTTTGTTGGCGGATTGGATGATCAACATTTTTTTAAGGGGGTTCCAGTTCTATTAGAATCTTTTGCGACCGTCTCTAATAAACATCCAGAAGCTAAATTGCTTGTTGTGGGCGATGGTAATCTCAAGTTGAAATTTAAGGAATTAGCGAAATCTCTAAATTTAGAGAGTAAAGTGAGCTTTGTGGGCTGGGTTAATAACGATGTCTTGCCTGATTATTATCGTTTGGCAGATATTTTTGTCTTACCTTCTACTGAGAGTACGGAAAGTTTTGGCATCGTAGTGGCCGAAGCCCAGGCCTGTGGTTTGCCGGCAGTAGTTTCTGATTGGCCCGGGGTAAGAAGCACTTTGGCTGATGGTCAGACAGGCCTTCTTGTTCGACCAAAAGACGCTCGAGATTTGTCGGATAAACTAATTCAATTATTGTCAGATGAAGACCTTTGCCATAGTTTCGGCCAAGCCGGAAGAGGTCGCGCGGCCGCGCTTTATGATTGGTCAGAATTAATAAAACGGATAATTTCTCTTTACGAAGAATTATAAATTATGAAGGTAGCATTATTCCATTGCATTTATAAGCCAGACTATCGCGGTGGAGCCGAGGTGGTCGTAGAAAATATCGCTAGGGCTATCAAGAACTCCGGGAAGGATATTTTTGTTGTGTCTGTGGGGCGCTCTGATCGGCATGAAATTATTGATGGAATCGATGTTTTCAGAATTAAGCCCTTCAATATTTTCAATTTTTTAGATATCAATAGGCAGCCAGCCTGGAAAAGATTATTGTGGCATGTGATTGATTTGGCCAACGACATTCAAACTTGGAAAATTTTTAAATTATTACTAAAAGAGAAACCGGATTTAATAATCTCAAATAACTTAAAGGGTCTGGGTTATGGTGTGCCATTATTGGCTAAACTAATGAATATCAAGCATGTCCACATTATCCACGACATGCAATTAATCCATCCCTCAGGATTATATCGGGATGGACAGCTTCTAAATTTTTTAGAAAAAGCCTATTTGTTTTTTTGCAAGTCTCTTTTTGGTAATCCTTCAAAAGTTGTTTTTCCTTCGTTCCACATTCGAGACACTTATGACCGCCTAGGTTTTTTTAAAAATTCTACTAAAGTCGTATTAGGCAATCCCTTGCCGCTCAATGTGAATATTAAAAAACTTAAAAAAGATAAAAAAGACGATGAAGTTGTTTTTGCTTTTGTGGGGCAAATTGAGGAGTATAAAGGCATAATTGGACTGCTGAAGGCTCTTCCCGGCTTGGGTGGAAATTGGAAGCTTTTAGTTGCAGGAGACGGGAAGGCAATTGCCGAGTCTAAAAAGATTTCTTTGGATCTCGGCCGAGTTGTTTTCTACGGACATTTGAATCAAGACGAGCTTGAACAAAAGATTTGGTCAGAGACGGATGTCTTAATAAATCCCAGCATGGTTGCCGAGAGTTTTGGTATGGTTGTCATCGAGGCGTACGCCAAAGGAATACCGGTTTTGGCTTCGGACAGCGGGGCCTTGCCCGAAATAGTAAAAGATGGAAAAACCGGTTGGATATTCAAGTCTGGAGATTGGTATGATTTGCGTCATCGTTTAGAATTCATCATAGCCAATCAGCAGGCAGTTAGAGAATTATCAGCCAATTGTCTAAGGGAAGCGGAACGTTATGCTATGGCTAATTATTTAAAAGAACTTTTTTAATTTTTTGCGTAGTGTTATAATTTAGACATGAAAAAAGCAGTTGTCATCTTTAATCCGACAGCCGGACTTCTGAGTAAAAGAGATTTGAAATCAGAAGTAGAGGCTAAACTTAGGGAGGTTGGCATCGAACCAAGCTTCCTTATTTTGGATTCCAATTTTGAAAAGTTGGTGGCGGGTTATGATTGGTCGGGAACAGAACTGGTCATAGCTTGGGGCGGTGATGGCACAGCCAAGGTTGCCGCTAGGACCATTATGCAATTTAAATTAAGCGTCCCGTTAGGAATAATTCCCTTTGGTTCGGCCAACGTTTTGGCATCAACCCTGAAAATTCCATTCAATATTAGTGAGGCCGTTAAACTAATCGGGAAAGAGAAGCTCGCAAGCATAGATATTGGCAGGATTAATAAAGAAAAATATTTTTTAGTAGGATTTTCGATGGGCTATGTATCGAGTATTATCATCAACACCGAGAAGGAGCTAAAGAATAAATTTGGCTTTTTGGGTTATGCTATCAGATTGTTTTGGAATAAAGTTAGGATTACGAGGACAAAATTCAAAATTGAAACTCAGAACAGAACTTTTTGGATTAGGGGTAATAGTTTGATAGTGTTTAATGCTTTTAATTTTTATGGCTTTCAGGCTAAAAAGCATATCAGTATCAGCGACGGCTTGCTTAATCTTTATGTCGTAACCAACAAAAATTTTTTTTCCATGATCGAGGCAGCTTTGGGGGTATTGTTTTATGACAATCCACCTAAACACATTTTCGCCCTAGATAATAGAGAGTTTAAAATAACCCTAAAACACCGACGACAGCTTAAAACTTGCCAGATAGACGGTGATTATATTAAACTAGATAAGGAAATAGTCATAGATGTTTTGCCTGGCGCCTTGCAAGTAATCTCTTAAAAATGAAATACATAGACAAAAAGAAGGCCGGAAAGCCCAGATTTTCCGGCAATAACCAGAAATAGCCTTGCTTGGATTATAACAAGCAAGGCCTTAAGATTCCCTTCGGGGATTTTTTTAGTAAGAATAATTAATTAAAATAAAATTTATGTGTGGAATTTTCGGCTATGTCGGTAAAAGGCAGGCGGCCCCCTTGTTAATCGATGGATTAAAAGCCTTAGAATATCGCGGTTACGATAGTGCCGGTCTTTATATCGTTGGTGCCGGTTGCGCCAAGGCGGTCGGACAAGTTAAGAACTTAGAGACTAAGCTGGGAGATGGTTTTTCTGGTAATACCGGCTTGGCCCATACCCGCTGGGCAACTCACGGAGTTCCTTCGGAGGTCAATTCGCATCCGCATTCCGATTGTGAGCAAAAGATTTGGCTGGCCCATAATGGCATCATTGAAAATTATAATGAACTTAAAGAGGAATTGATTAGTAAGGGCCATAAATTTGTCTCAGCCACAGACACTGAAGTAGTGGCTCATTTAATTGAAGAAAATATCAAGTCCGATTCTAGTTTTTCCGAGGCATTGCTAAAGACGCTCAAGGCAATTCGCGGTACTTATGGATTGGTTATCTCTAGCGTCCATGAACCTGAAAAAATCTTTGTAGCGCGCAAGGGTTCTCCAATAGTGTTGGGCATTGGTGAGGGAGAAAACTTTGTAGCCTCAGATCCTTCGGCAATCGTGCCACATACTAAGCGGGTCATCTATCTCAATGATGGCGAATGGGCCATTCTAACTGCCGGCAGTTATCAGTTATTTGACCTGGAGGGGACTGAAATTTCTCGCGAGCCGCAGACAATAGAGTGGAGCGTGGAACAAACCCAAAAAGGTGGCTATGACCACTTTATGATGAAGGAAATAGTGGAAGGCGATAATGTCATCAAAAATTCCCTTCGTGGCCGTTTGGATGAAGTTTCTTTGGAAGTTAAGCTGCCAGAACTTGATAGTGTCGCCAATCAGCTTAAAGACATTAAAAGGATCATTATAACTTCTTGCGGTACCGCTCTTTATTCCGGAATGGTGGGTGAGTATATGATTGAAGAATTAGCCAAGGTTCCGGTTGAAATTGAATATGCCAGCGAATTCCGTTATCGCAGTCCGATTATTGAGCCGGGAACCATGATCATGTCAATCACTCAATCAGGAGAAACGGCCGATACTCTAGCTGCCATTCGCGAGGCCAAGCGCCAAGGCGCTTTAGTGGTTTCCATTGTTAATACAGTCGGATCGACTATTGCCAGAGAATCAGACGCCGTCATGTTTAATCAAATCGGTCCGGAAATCGGCGTTGCCTCCACCAAGGCCTTTATGTCTCAAGTAACGCTCTTTGCCTTGTTTACTCTTTATTTGGGTAAGATTCGGGGAACTATAAATGAGGAGATGTACAAAAAAGTTGTTCAAGAAATTATTGCCTTGCCGGACAAAATAAAATCAATATTATCACGGCAGGAAGAGATTAAATTGATTGCCGATAAATATTCCCGTTTTGAGGATTTCTTATTTATGGGTCGCAAGTACACTTTCCCGATTGCTTTTGAGGGGGCTCTAAAACTTAAAGAGATTTCTTATGTTCATGCCGAAGGTTATGGGGCGGGAGAAATGAAACATGGTCCAATTGCTATGATTGATGAAAATTTTCCTACCGTAGCTTTGGCCTTAAGTGATGCTGTTTATGAGAAAATGGTTTCAAATATTGAAGAGATTAAGGCGCGTAGCGGTAAGGTTTTGGCTATTGCAACCGAAGGAAACACAACTCTTTCCAATTTGGCTGATGATGTGATTTATGTCCCGGAAACGATTGAGATGTTAGAGGCTTTATTGGCAGTAGTGCCATTGCAAATATTTGCTTATTATATCGGTGTTGGGCGCGGTTATAATGTCGATAAGCCGAGGAATTTGGCTAAGTCGGTAACCGTCGAATAAATTTTAAAAAATCCGTCGTTAGGCGGATTTTTTAAAACCCGCAAAAATGTTATAATTACCTTATAAGAAAAAAACATGAAAATAACATTTTATGGCGCCGCCGGGGAAGTGACCGGATCTTGCGCCTTAGTAGAAACAAAGGAGTCAAAATTTTTAGTTGATTGTGGCATGTTTCAAGGATCTTACTTCGCGCACGAGAAGAATTTTAAGCCTTTTGATTTCAATCCTAAAGAACTGGATTTTGTCCTTTTGACTCATGCCCACGTTGATCATTGTGGTAGGTTGCCGTTACTACCGATGAGCGGTTTTGCCGGAAAAATATATTGCACCCCGGCTACCAGGGACTTATCGGAAATAATTTTATTGGATGCGGCCAAAGTCATTAAGGAGGAGGCGATGAAGCATGGGCAGGAAATACTTTACAAAGACAAGGATGTTATTTCAGTGATGGATCATTTTTGGGGTATTGATTATGGCAAGAAGCAGAGGCTGTCATCCGATGTTACGGTTCGTTTCAGGGATGCCGGGCATATCCTTGGGTCGGCGATTATTGAGATTTGGATTAAAGAGGGGTTTAAAAATAAGAAGATTGTTTTTTCCGGGGACTTAGGAAATTATCCGGCGCCGATAGTTAGAAATACCGAAATGATAGATGGCGCGAATTTTGTGGTAGTAGAGTCCACTTATGGCGGGCGCATCCATGAGCCGGCCGAACTTCGAACTTCGATGTTGCGCCAGGCGATTCTTGATTCGATTGGTCGTGGCGGAGTTTTGATGATTCCTACATTTGCCCTGGAAAGGACGCAGGAAGTGCTTTACGAACTCAATTATTTGCATGAGACTAGACAGATTCCCCGTATCCCGATTTTCTTAGACAGTCCGTTGGCAATTGAGGCTGTCGAGATTTACAAACGTTATACTAATATCTTTGACGCTGAGGCTAAAGCTAGAATTAGGGAAGGGGATGAACTTTTTAAATTTGACGGATTGGAAATGACTCGTAGTGTGGATCAATCCAAGAGAATCAATAAAGTCAGTCCGCCCAAAGTAATTTTGGCCGGTAGTGGCATGAGCAATGGTGGCAGAATTCTTTACCATTTAAAATTATATTTACCCAACCCTAAAAGTCACTTATTGATCATTAGCTATCAGGCAGAAGGCACTTTAGGCAGGGCTTTGCGCGACGGAGCAAAAAAGGTTACTATAGATAAGGAAAAAGTAACTGTTAAAGCCAAGGTTACTGCCATTGGTTCTTATTCGTCACATGCCGATCAGCCCAAGTTATTGCACTGGCTTAAATCCATTGCCGGACCCAAGCCGAAAAAGGTATTTGTAGTCCATGGGGAAGAAAAATCTTCATTAATGTTAGCCGATGGAATCAAACAGAAGCTTAAGCTTGATACTGAAGTAGCGATTAAAGATAAGACTTACGAGATTTAATCTAAAAAAGCAAAACAAAAAATCCGGCATTAAGCCGGATTTTAGCGAATAGGTCTTTAGAATCTCTTCGGGCGGTCTTCCATAGGCTTGGCCTCGGAAACCTTGATCATTCTTCCCATCATTTCCTGATTGTTCAGGGTGTCGATAGCATTCTGAGCTTCTTCAGGGGATGACATTTCTACGAAACCGAATCCCTTGGATCTGTTAGTCTGTTTGTCGATGATGATCTTGGCTGACACAACGGTACCTGCACTGGAGAAAAAATTCTGAAGGTCGTTATCGGAGGCGCTATAAGGAATGCCGCCGACATAAAGCTTATTGTTCATGACAATAATCATTAAAATTGTTAATAAAATCCGTTGGTCAGACCTTTCTAAACTCACCGCCGGCAATTAAATCCGGCAAAGTTAACCCACGAACACTGTCATTGTAGCATAAAGACGTAAAAAAGTCAATAAAAATTAATAAACTCCCAATATTTATGTTAAATGTAAAAATTAAGAAATTAGTGTCAGAGGCAATTACGCCTAAATATGCCAAGCCTGGCGACGCCGGAATGGATGTTTACGCTGTCAGCAAAAACGAAACGGATAAGTACATAGAATATGGAACCGGGTTAGCTTTTGAAATTCTTGAAGGCTATGTAATGCTAATATTTCCGCGCAGCAGCGTTTCCAATACCGATCTGGTGATGGCTAATTCCGTCGGCGTTTTAGACTCAGGTTATCGCGGAGAATTAAAGCTTAGATTTCGTAAAAATGGATCTGATGATTATCAAGTAGGAGACAGAGTGGGTCAAATTATCGTATTACCCTATCCCGCGGTTAATTTTGAGGAAGTTGAAGACTTGTCAGAGTCCATTAGGGGTGAGGGTGGTTTTGGTTCTAGCGGTAAGAATTAGTTTATGAAAACGCGTTCCAAGATTGGTAACAAATCAGGCAATCCAGCCTATCGCACGCCCTCGGTTTTTCGTTATGGCAAAGACTTGACGGTGCTTCGCAATAAGAGTAAACTCAATCAGTTGCCGTCAATTTCCGGCAAAAGCAAAAAAAGTTAATTTATTTAAAATAAGACAAAATTCAATAATTCACACGAGCGTGTGAATTATTGACGGTTATCGGGTTATGGGCAAGAAATTATTTAATTTAAAATCCAAGTACAAACCATCGGGAGATCAGCCGGAGGCAATCAAGAAATTGGTCGCCGGACTTCAGCGTGGCGATGATTTCCAGACGCTTTTGGGAATTACCGGCTCCGGCAAGACTTTTACCATGGCTAATGTAATTGAGCAATACAATAAACCGGTTTTGGTAATGGCTCCCAACAAGTCGTTGGCGGCGCAACTTTATCGCGAGTATAAAAATTTCTTTCCTGACAACAGCGTTAACTACTTTGTTTCTTACTATGATTATTATCAGCCGGAAGCGTACCTGCCTAACTCCGATACTTACATCGAAAAAGAGGCGATGATTAACGACGAAATTGATCGTTTGCGTCATCAGGCTACTACCGCCTTGTTGTCACGCAAGGATGTGATCATCGTTGCCTCAGTTTCTTGCATTTATGGTTTGGGTTTGCCAATTAATTATCTGGAGGCGGCAATTCATCTGACCGTCGGCCAGGCGATTGTCCGCGCTGATTTGATTAAGCAACTGATTAAAATACAATTTGTCCGCACGACCGGAGAGCTGAAGCGAGGAACCTTCCGAGTTCGCGGCGGGGTTTTTGAAATCATGCCAGCCTCAGAGACCGCAGTTTATCGGATAGAATTTGATGAGCAAGTTATCTCAGCGATATCCTTGGTCGATCAATTGACTAGAAAAATTAAGGAAGAAATGACAGAGATCGTAATTTTTCCGCCCAAGCATTTTATTTCCGAACAGCCGGAAATCGATCAGGCTCTTAAAAATATCAAGGCGGAACTTAAGGATCGTCTAGCGTACTTCCGTAAGAAGAAATTATATCTGGAGGCGGAGCGTTTGGAACGCCGCGTGCGTTACGATTTGGAAATGCTTAAAACCATCGGTTATTGCCATGGCATCGAGAATTACTCGCGCCACTTATCAGGCAAGTTGCCTGGCGAAGCTCCGGAGAACTTGCTGTCATATTTCCCTAAAGATAAAAATGGCAAGCCTGATTATTTGTTGATTATGGATGAATCTCATATTGGTGTGCCTCAAGTCAGAGGAATGTATGAGGGTGACCGCTCACGCAAAGAAACTTTGGCGCAGTACGGTTGGCGTTTGCCGTCGGCCTTAGACAATAGGCCGCTTAAATTTGAGGAGTTTTTGGAGCGCATCAATCAGACGATTTTCACTTCTGCCACGCCGGGAGATTTTGAAATCAAGCACTCTAAACAGTTGGTTGAGCAAGTAATTCGTCCGACAGGATTAGTCGACCCGCCAATCGAGGTTCGTCCGGTTTTTGATCGCAAAACCAATCGCAGCCAAATCGATGACGTTATTGAGGAGACAAAAAAAATCACTGACAAGGGGGAGAGGAGCATTATCAATACTTTAACCAAGAAGCAGGCAGAAGACCTGAACAATTTTTTTGCTCAGCATGGCATCAAGTCTAATTATTTGCATAGCGACGTCAAGACGATTGCGCGCAATGAGATTTTGCTAGATTTTAGACGTGGCAAATTCGATGTTTTAATCGGTGTTAATTTGTTGCGTGAAGGCCTTGATTTGCCGGAGGTTACCTTTGTTGCGATTCTTGACGCTGATCGCGAAGGATTTTTGCGCAGCGAAACCTCGTTAATCCAAATTATGGGGCGTGCCGCCAGAAATGTTTCGGGTAAAGTCATTTTGTATGCCGATAATTTGACCGGATCGATAAAACGCGCAGTGGGAGAGGTTGAACGTCGTCGCGCTAAACAGCTTGAGTATAACAAGAAAAATAAAATCAGGCCGGAAACCATCCGTAAGAAAATAGAAGATTTTTTGGATATCCCCGAGAAAGAAGATGAAGAATAATTTTTGGTTAAAACTTAAAAAACCGATTTTAGCTTTGGCGCCGATGGCTGGAATTAGCGACTCCGCTTTTCGCAGGGTTTGCCGTTATTACGGCGCTAATGTCGTTTATACAGAAATGATTTCTGCCGACGGCTTGTTTTATGATTCCAAAAAGACTTTAGAGATGCTTAAATTTGATAAGTCGGAGCGTCCGATCGTAATCCAGTTGTTTGGCAAGCATCCGGAACGATTTGCTAAAGCAGCGCAGATTGCTCAACTTGCCGGATTTGACGGTATTGATATTAATTTTGGTTGCCCAGCTAAAAAAGTTGCGGGACATGGCGGCGGAGTAACTTTGATGCGCGATTTGAAAAAATGTCGGCAAATTGTAGAAGAAGTCATGAAGGGTACTAAGTTGCCCGTCTCGGTGAAATTAAGATCATCAATAAAAAAAGACGGAGGAGCCGTAACCGCCTTAGATTTCATCAGAGCCATGGAAGGATTACCAATTGCCGCCATCATGATTCACGGCAGGCCCTATGAAAATCCTTTTAATGCTGAAATTGATTATAAAATGATTAAATTGGCCGGCGAGTATTTTCTTAAACAAAACCCCAAAGGAATATTTTTGGGCAATGGTGGAATTAACTCTCCTGAAGAGGCGCAAAAAATGATAGAACAAACCGGTTGTCATGGCGTTGGTTTGGCGCGTGGACTTTATGGTCGTCCCTGGCTGTTTAAGCAATGTCGCGAATTTCTCAAAAAGGCGAAATTTAAAGAATTTACACCAAAAGACATAAAAAAAGCGGCCTTGCTTCATGCTAAATTTGCCAAGGAAGCGAAAGACACCCATGGAATTATCGAATTACGCAAACACTTGCTCTGGTATGTTAAAGGCTGGGCCAATGCTAAGGAGTTAAGGTCGCAGCTAGTTGCGGTTCAAAGCATTGATGATTTAAAGAAGATATTAAAAGGAATATAAAAAACCGGCTTAGTGCCGGTTTTCTTAAATCCATTTTTTCTTTCTAAAGTATAGGTACATGCCGAGCGCCCCGACAAGCATCAATGCCGCAATAATCCAAAAGCCATAAGGATGCTCGACTAGAGGCATGCTGACAATAGTGTTCATTCCGAAAATCGCGGCCAATAAGGTGAGGGGAAAAACAATCACGGAGAAAACCGTCAACGTTTTCATGATGTCGTTTAGCTTGAAGGAAATCAAAGAGCCGTTGGTGTCTTCTAAGGCTTCAATCATTTCTTTTTGGCCATTTAATATGTCCCAGATGTTTTTGGTGTGCTCAATCAGGTCAAAATAAAAATTTTTCATGATCTTGCCCTGGAGGTAATTTGGTTCTGATTTGGAAAGTTTTTGTATGACGTCTTTATGCGCCTCCATTATTTGGCGGAAATTAAGAATATTTCTCTTGATTAGAAGGATCTCTCTAACCATTTCCCTTTCTCTGCCTTCAAAAATGTTTTTTTCGATGTTTTTGATATCAAGACTGATGTGATCCATGATGGGGTAGCAATATTCTTGCAATCTCAATACAATTTCGTAAAGTAACATGGCATTGCCGTCCGAGAGGTATTGCTCTAGATAGAATTTATCAGTCATGCAACAATTCGCTAACTCCACTAATGGCGGCAAATTGTTTTTGTGGGCAGTTATAAACGAATGGGAACCGATGAAAAAATCAACCTCCTCGGCATCGATTTTCCTTCTTTTCCTGTCATAAACAGGAAATTGCAATATCAAGAAAGCGTAATTGTTTCTTGTATAGAACTTCGGTCGTTGGGCAATGTTTTTGGAATAGGTATCGCGTAAATCCAGCTCATCGAATTTAAACTTTTTACGCAGATAAGAAATCTCCGCTTTTTGGGCGTTGGTTATATTGATCCAAGTGAAATCTCCTTTACTTGATTTCATTTGGTAAATATTTTCTGGCATGGGAATTTATATTACGATTTAATTATACCACATCCGAGTCTTTTGTGCTATAATATGCTTGTGGATTAATTAATGGATCTTATGTCTGACAATAGAGAATCGAAAGTTTCCGAGCAATTAATGCAAGCGCGCGAAGCTGAAAGCAATAAGAAGCTAAGCGAAGATTTTTCTGAGTCAAGGACTACGGAATCTTTTGAAGTTTTAAGCAGTGACTCGCGCAGTGCTTCCGAGCGCTTGACTCCGGCTGAAAAATCAGAGCCTAGGGCGCAAGTTGTTGCGTCGGCTCCCTCAGTTGATGCCCTTGGTTCGGTTGAAAGAAAAAATTATTCGAATATAGAAAAAATACTTGAGGAAGATTTGGCGGGAATTTACATGAATTTATCGCCCAAAGACCAGCAAAATTTCAAAGAAAAAGGAGAAGAAACGGCCCAAGCGATTTTTGATATGGTTTACAGGAGGGCCAAAGTTCAAATTAGAAAAGTAGTTGATTTAATTAGGAGGTGGCTCAAGACAATACCTGGAATAAATAAATATTTTTTGGAACAAGAGGCTAAGATTAAGGCTGACAGAATAGCCGAAATTGCAGTCAGAGAAGGCAAGAAAGTTGATTTTTAATATTCTAAATATGGACTTGGAATTACAAGACCAAACTCTTTATTCGCAGAGCGGAATTGATCCCTTGGGATTTTTTTCTGCCTTGCCTCAGGAAATCATTTTTCTGGCAATTTTATTTGCCTCTTTGTTGGCTTTATTTTTGTTGGTACTGTTTAGTTTGAGATTGTTTTTCAGATCAAAGAAAATTTATCCGGAGATATTTCAGAAAAAAATATTTGTCCTCACTGTTCCGGAAAGAGAAAAGGAATCTTCCGATGAAAATAAAAAACAGATGCAGGATATTATTTCTGATATCGAAGGGTTTTATGCTAATTTAGGAGGATTAAGGGCGCATCGGGGGTTTAAGACTTGGATGTTTGGCAGATATGACGATTGGTCATTTGAAATTATTTTGGGTAAGGATGGCCTGATTATGTTTTATATGGCCGTACCTCTGTATTTGGCGGATTATGTAAAACAGCAACTTTTTTCTAAATATCCCAACTGTCAAATAGAAGAAACAGAAGATTACAATATTTTTAATAATCAAGGGTTTGTGGCAATCGGTTATTTGAAATTACTTAAAGCCAGCATGTTTCCGATTCTCACTTATAAGCAGATGAACAATGTTGATCCTATTGTTCCGATTATTAGCGTGCTTTCTAAGCTTCCCGAGGGCCAGACAGCTGCCATACAATTTGTTATGCGCTCCGCTCGGGGCGAGTGGCGTAAGCGGGGAGTCAAAGTTGCTTCCGAAATGCATCAAGGCAAGGATCTGAAGAAAGCCTTAGCTTCAACTCAGAAGGGATTTATTTCTTCAATCGTAGGAGATCCGTCAGATTGGTTTTTTTCTGGTGGCAAAAAACAACAAGAGCCACAAAATCAGTATCGTCTTTCGCCCATGGAGGAGCAGATGGCAAAAAGCATAGAAGAGAAGGCTTCTAAAGCCGGACTCGATGTCAATATCAGGGTGGTTTCTTTTGCTCCCATGGAACATCAAGCAAAAGAAAATTTACGCCGTATAGTTGATTCATTTTCCCAATATTCAAGCTATCAGTATGCCAATGGGTTTAAGGCGGTAATTAAAGGTGACGGCAAGAAGTTGATTCATGATTTTATTTATCGTGGATGGAATGGTTTTTGTGGAGAGTCTTTTGGGGTTTTATCAACCGCACCTGAAATATTATTGTCGAACATAATTATATTTAAAGAAATGTATAATCAAATGGATCCAGATTTTAAACAAGATCTAATGCATAGTTCATTTACATTTTATCTAAAGAAAATTTCTTTAAATAAACCTCTTAAAAAGTACATAAATGAAATAATACAAAACAAATTGAACGCTGTTCCAATTTTGGAATAAAGGTAGGACTTATGTACATTAGAGTTAATGATAAAGACGATATTATCAAATATGATTCATTTTTTAATTTTCTTAATGCAAAACGTAGAAAAGGTCATCAGATAATTAAATTCAATATTAAAGGAAATGATTTTGAATATTTTGAAGATGAGCTAAGTATTAAATACATCGGAAAGCATGAATTAAATTTATTCAAGCAAGTTCAAGTATATTGGCTTACAACAAATACTTCATCCTTGATTTTTCAAGCTCTTGATTCAGCAAATCTACATTTTCTCACTATCGATGATAGTACTGGAGAAATTACTAAAGTTAAATTTTCTGATCTCGAAGAAGGAATGGATTTGGTTCTTTATGATCCAACAACTAAAGATTATGTTCTTGATGAATTAGGCCCTGTGGTATGCTTATACTCTTTTAATCAAGAAGATCAGGTTTTAACCCCAGATCAAAAACTTATGAAAAATATTTATACAAAAGAAGAAGCAAAACTTTCTAGATATATTTTGTCGTTAGAACAAAACAGTGGCATGATCATTAATAACTTTATGATAATATAAGGAGTTCATATGTTCTTATGTGTAAGCGACGTGAACAATGAGAAAAGATATATTAATGTAAACAGGATTAAAGAGTTTAAACTATCAAAAGTCAATCCTGAAGATAGTGAAGAATCAAAAATAATTTTTCAAACATTAGATTTAAATGTGTACCACATAGACTTTGATATAAATCAAATCCCTGTGATGCAAAAACTAATCATGGAATTATGCACTTTAGGCAAAGAGTTTTATTCTCCGTGCCGAAGACCCTTCCCTTTAGGGGAGGGATGAAAGGCACAAAATACTTTAAGTTTTTTGAAAAAATGTAACTTTTAAATTGACTTTCCACTAATATTTGTTATACTTTTAATGAGGTTATTGTAATTAAAATTACTAATATAATATGAGAAC
>MWBE01000016.1 GCA_002068915.1 Parcubacteria group bacterium ADurb.Bin326 | reverse complement strand
CCGCCGAAGGCAAATATGGGAGACTTCGCGGTGCCTTGTTTTTATCTGACTAAATTATTGCGCATCTCGCCAAATCAAATTGCGCAGGAACTCAAAGACAAAATTAGGCCGCATGGCGCCATCAAGTCTGTTCAGAACCTTGGCCCCTATCTTAATTTTTTTATTGACAGTAAATTTTTGGCGCAAAAAGTAATCAGTGAGGTTGAGAAAAAAAGCGCTAAGTATGGCAGTCATAAGCCGGTGGATACCAAAGTAATGCTGGAATATTCCGGACCCAATACGCACAAGGAGTTTCATATTGGACATCTGCGTAATAACGCTCTAGGCATTAGCTTGGTTAATTTGCTTAGGTTTTCGGGTAGGAAAGTTATTCCGGTAAATTACATTGGCGATATCGGCGCGCATGTGGCGAAATGCCTTTGGGCTTATGATAAATTTCATAAGGATGAAGAGTTGCCCGAAAATAAAGGCAAGTATTTGGGAGCAATTTATACCGAGGCCGTTCAAAGGATAGAGGCAGATGAGTTTTTGGCAAAAGAGGCGGCCGAGGTACAGCAAAAATTAGAAGCGGGAGATAAATATTGGACTAAGCTTTGGAAGCAGACGCGTCAGTGGAGTTTGGATGAGCTTAATGAAGTATACAAAACCATCGGCGCCAAGTTTGATAAGATTTTTTATGAGAGCGAAGTAGAGAAACCGGGTAAAAAAATCGTCGAAGAATTGCTTGAGAAGGGTGTTGCAGAGAAATCAGAGGGAGCAGTTATCATTGATTTAGAAAAGTATAATCTGAAAAAGTTTTTACTGCTCAAGTCAGATGGCTCCTCTCTTTATTCGACCAAGGAATTGGCTTTAGCTAAGTTGAAATTTGAAAAATACAAAGTAGATGAAAGCTACGTGGTTGTTGATACGCGTCAGAGTTTTTATTTGCAACAATTTTTTAAGACTCTACAGATCATGGGTTTTGATAAGAAAATCGCCCACATACCTTATGAGTTTGTAACACTCAAAGATGGAGCCATGGCTTCGCGCAAAGGCAATGTCGTGCCCTTTGAGGATTTTCTTGATGAAGTGATTAAAGTTATCTCCGAAGAAACCAGAAAACGCCACGCCGATTGGCCAAACGATGAAGTCAGCTCTACGGCTAAAAAAGTTGCCCTAGGAGCGATTAAATTTTATATGTTACGCGTCGGCAATAATAGCGTCATCACTTTTGACTTGGAAGAGGCTAGAAGTTACGATGGTTTTACCGGGCCTTATTTGCAATACACCGTCTCTCGTATTAACAGTGTTTTAAATAAACCTGAGGCCAAGACTGGCAAGAAGCCCGATTTTTCTTTGTTGACTGATTTGTTAGAAAAAAAATTGCTTACCGGTTTGGCGCGATTTCCTGAGGTAGTTGTAGAAGCGACAAAAGAACTAGATCCTAGCAGTCTAGCCAAGTATCTATTTGATTTAGCTAAGGATTTTTCTTCCTATTACCAGGCGGTTCCCATATTAGCCTCATCAGAGGAATTAAAGTCTTCTCGTCTTGTTTTGGCAAAGTCAGTCAGGCAAGTTTTGATTAATGGACTTGGCCTGTTGGGAATCGAGGCGCCGGAAAAAATGTAATCCGATATAAAAATAAACTTCAAAAATATGGCCTCAAAAAAATATAAAGTCGTTATTATCGAAGATGAACCGGATCTCGCCGAAATTTACAAAATGAAAATGGCCATGGACGGAATCGATGCTGTAGTGGTTAATGAAAGCTCCAAGGCAATGGAAGTTTTGAAGCGTGAAATGCCCGATTTGGTTCTTTTGGATGTGATGATGCCGGAAATCGATGGCTTCAAGTTATATGGTATGATTAAAGCCGATGCGCAACTTAAAAAAATCAAAGTTTATATCTGGAGCAACTTAACTCAAAAGAAAGATAAAGATCATGCCGACAGTCTCAAAGTTGACGGATACTTAGTTAAGTCAGACTTTACTCCCGCCACTCTTTCTGGTAAGGTGAAAGAGCTTTTACAAAAAATAAAGAAATAACTTTTAAAAATTATGAAACCAGTAATCAACGATTCTTGCATTGCCTGTGGCACTTGCGAGGGACTTTGCCCGGAAGTCTTTAAGGTGGCTGAGGTTGACGGCAAAATGATCGCAACCGTTTTGGAAGCCGATTATGCCGCTTTGGAAAGCAAGATTGATGAAGCCATCGCCGCTTGTCCGGTTCAGGCGATTAGTAAGGAGTAATCAAGTGATAGATTAGCGCCCCTTCGGGGGCGTTTTTAAATTGACTTTGCTTAGATATTCTGTTATATTGTCAATACAATCTTAAAAGCGCAAACACTCCGAAATCACCGGAGGAGCTGCTGGAAGAAATCTGTTTGGACGCAGAAAGTAGAACCGGCCGGGAATGCCCGTAATAGCAGTTAATCAAGTTAAATTCCGAGATGGTACCGCCCGCGAGGGCTCCGGATTCCGTGCTCGGTTTTTTTATTTACAATTATAAATAGAATAATATGTCAGAAGAAAAAAAATGGGTTAATCCGATTCCAGAGAGAGAAAGGGAAATTCAGAAGTTTTGGGAAGACAATAAAATTTTTGAAAAATCATTGGAGCAAACCAAGGACGGCAAGCAATATAGCTTTTATGATGGTCCGCCTTTTGCTACCGGTACTCCGCACTACGGCCACATGGTTGCCAGCTTGATGAAAGATGTGGTTCCACGCTTTTGGACGATGCGTGGCAGATATGTCGAACGTCGCTGGGGCTGGGATTGTCACGGTTTGCCGATTGAAAACATGGTGGAAAAGGAATTGGAATTCAAGAGTAAGAAAGATATTGAGGAATACGGCATCGATAAGTTTAACGAGTATTGCCGGAGCAAAGTGTTGATGTACGTAGAAGAATGGAAAAAAACCATTAAACGTTTTGGGCGTTGGGCTGACATGGAAGATTCTTATAAAACCATGGACCTAAGTTATATGGAATCCATTTGGTGGGTATTCAAGCAGCTGTATGACAAAGGATTGGTTTACGAGGGCTACCGTTCCATGCATGTTTGTCCGCGTTGCGAGACTACTTTGAGTCAGCAAGAAGTCAGCGAGGGATATAAAGACATTAAGGATCTGTCGGTTACCGCCAAATTTGAGTTAGTTGATGAGCCGGGTACTTATGTTTTGGCTTGGACTACTACTCCTTGGACCCTGCCGGGCAATGTGGCGCTTGCAGTGGGGGAGGACGTTGATTATGTTATGGTTAAATTTGATGAAAGTAACTTGATTCTAGCTAAAGATTTGGTAGAAAAAGTTTTGGCTGGTCAGAAATTTGAGACAATTAAAGAATTAAAAGGCGCAGAACTTGTCGGTAAAAAATATAAGCCGTTATTCCCGTATTACGAAAGTGAAGAGGCGAGAAAAAAATTACCTAATTCAGAAAATCTTTATACGATCGTGACTGCAGATTTTGTCACTACTACCGATGGTACTGGCGTTGTCCATATTGCTCCGGCCTACGGCGAAGAAGACATGCAACTCGGCAAAGAAAAAAATCTTTCTTTCATCCAAAACGTTACCCTGTCGGGAAATTTTAAAGATGAGGTGGTTGATTTTGCTGGCATGAATGTCAAGCCGGCCGATGATACGCAAAAAACCGACGTAGAAGTTATTAAATATTTGGCAGACAAAAATTTATTATTCGTCAAAGAAAAATACGAGCACAGCTATCCACATTGCTGGCGTTGTGATACTCCGCTGATCAATTACGCCACCTCATCCTGGTTTGTCAAAGTGACCGACATCAAAGAAACGGCACTCAAGACAGCAAAAAATATCAATTGGTCGCCCGAACATATCAAAGAAGGCCGTTTTGGAAACTGGCTTGAGGGTGCGCGTGACTGGTCGATTTCTCGCCAGAGGTTTTGGGCCTCAGTCATTCCTATTTGGCAATGCGAGTGTGGCGAAACTAAAGTATTTGGCAGCGTAGCTGAGCTGGAAAAAGAGAGCGGAGAAAAAATTTCCGATTTGCACAAGCATATCGTTGATAAAATAGAAGTTCCTTGTTCTTGCGGACGCAAGATGAAACGTATTCCGGATGTTTTGGACACCTGGTTTGATAGCGGCTCAATGCCTTATGCGCAACAGCATTATCCTTTTGAGAATGAAGAAAAATTCAAAGCCGGATTTCCTGCGGAATTTATTGCCGAAGGCGTCGATCAGACTCGCGCTTGGTTTTATTACTTGCACATCATTGCCTCAGCCATTGTCGGGAAAAATTGTTTTGACAATGTTATCGTTAACGGCATCGTTTTGGCTGATGACGGCAAGAAAATGTCCAAGCGCTTAGCCAATTATACCGAGCCGGATTTGATTATGGAGCAATACGGCGCAGACGCTTTACGTTATTATCTTTTGACTTCCCCGGTGATGCAGGCGGAAAATGTTAATTTTGATGACAATGGAGTTAAGGAAGCGATGCAGAAAGTTGTGATGTTGCTCAACAACATTTTAAGTTTTTATAAAACTTATCAACATCCGGGCGAGAAAAAAGAGTCGTTATTGGATAAGATTTTTCATCATGGTAAGGCGCCACAAAGTGATAATATTCTCGATGCTTGGCTTTTGGCCAAACTCAATGTCTTGATTGCGGAAGTCGCCAAGCAAATGGAAGCTTATGACTTGCCTCGTTCCGCTCGTCCCATTCAGGAATTTATCGACGAATTTTCTACGTGGTGGTTGCGCCGTAGCCGTGATCGCTTCAAGTCGGATAACGAAGCTGACAAGCAACAAGCCCTAACAACTTTCAAATATGTGTTGTTGGAGCTATCCAAAGTAATGGCGCCTTTTACTCCTTTTATTGCCGAGCAAGTTTATCGCGAGGTTGGCGGTAAATTGGAGTCGGTGCATTTGGAGAAATGGCCGGAAGCCGAGAAAGCGGATGAAAAAGTTATCGAAGACATGGAGCTTGTCAGAAAAGCGGTTGAGCTTGGCTTGGCTAAGCGTTCAGAGTCGGGCATTAAAATTCGCCAGCCCTTATCGGAGCTTTCTGTGTACGGGCTTAACCTTAATGAATCAGCTTTGGCAATCATAGCCAATGAAGTTAATGTCAAAAAAGTTCTAATCAATAAGTCCAGCGAGATCAAGGTTGAACTTAATACGGAAATCACCGAGAAGCTCAAACTTGAAGGAGCTTTGCGCGAGTTGGTACGTACTATTAATGGCATGCGAAAAGACGCCGGCCTGACAATCAAGGATAATATTAAAATCAAGTGGGAGTCGGAGGGAGAAATTGCCAGGAAGGTGTTTTCTGATCCGCTTCTAAGCGAGGAACTCAAAAAATCTACTATTACTCAGCAATTGCAGGAGGAAAAAAGTGAAGAAAAACCGGTTAATATCAATGGAGAAAAAGTGAAGCTGCAAATTGAGAAGGTTTAAACAAACAACTTAAAGCGCCCACGATTATTAAAGGGCGCTTTTTGTTTTTTTTGTGCGACTTTTTTAAATTCTTAAATCCTGGTATAATCTAATTAGTCATTATGAATTTTGAAGAATTTAAAAACTCGCAAAATCAAGCAAATCCCCCAAGTTTGCCATTAAATGAATCGGCGGATTCTTTTTTCTCCGGCGCCCCCTCCGAGAGTGGTAATTTTGGTTTGTCTAACAATCAACCGTCTCAAAATGAGAGGTTTTTGAGTCAGTCTTCGAGAGGAGTTATATATAGAAAAAAATCTGGCTGGTGGCGTTGGGCTGTTTTGATAATATTTGCTTTGGCTGTTAGCGCTTTTTCCATTTCTGTATTTATGGAGATGCAAGAAAGACAGCGGGTACTCAATGAAATTGTTGATAGAGCTGAGCAGATGACTGCAACGGGAAAACTTGAAAGCAACCCTTTGGTGCAAGAATTGATAGACAAGGCAACCACTAGTAGCGAACTTGCCGCCACTAGCACGAATATGGTAGCCAAAGATAAAAATAGAGAGCTGGCGGAAAGGTATGGCTCATCATTTTTGGGAAATCAAACCTCAACTTTGGTGATAGTAGAATTTGCCGATTTTGACTGCCCGATTTGTTTGGAAGAATTTCCCATCATTCGTTCCGTTGTCAGTAAATATCAAAATGACGTATTGTTTATTTTTCGCAATTATCCAGTTAAAGGAAATAATTCAATCATGTTAGCTCAGGCGGCTCTGTGTGCCGAGGAGCAGGGCAAATTTTGGCAATTCCATGACCGTCTTTTCACCAATCAAGGCAAGATTAAGACAACTGACGATGTTAAAAATTTAGCTACTATGTCAGGACTTAATTGGGATAAGCTTAATCAGTGCGTGGTCTCAGATAAGTATCACCAGAGATTAATGCAAGACTCTCAAGACGCTTTGGATTTGGGAGTTAGGGGCACGCCAACTTTTTTTATTAATGGCAACAAGCTGGAGGGAGCTATTAGCGTTGCTGATTGGGAAGCGATAATCAAAAAACATAAAGAATTAACTCAGCAATAAAATATGATAGAAATAAGAATCCACGGAAGAGGCGGACAGGGATCAGTAACTATGGCAGAGTTGTTGGCTGAAGCCGCTTTTTATGGTGGCAAAGAAGCACAGGCCTTTCCTAATTTTGGAGTGGAGCGACGTGGCGCTCCGGTAACTGCTTATGTCCGCATTGACTCAAAGCCGATTAGATTGCGTAGCCAGATATATTCTCCAGATTACGCTATCATCCAGGACGCTTCACTTTTAAATGATGGCAAAATTTTGGCAGACCTAAAGCGTGGCGCTTCGGTTATTATAAACACTTCAAAAAAAGCCTCGGAGTTGTCCTTGCCTAAAAATCTTAAAATTAAAACAATTAATGCTTCTGGCTTGGCTCTAGAGATTATTGGCAAGCCAATCATTAATACTATTCTTTTAGGCGCTTTCGCCGGATCTACCGGGTTAATCCAATTGTCAGGCGCCGAGAAAGCGATTAAAGAGAGGTTTTCCGCAGAAATAGCTGAGAAAAACATCGCCGCTCTAAGACGAGGATTTGAGGTAATAAATCAAAATTAATGTATGAAGATAAAATTAACAGCTAAGCCGGGAACGACTAGCGAAATCAAAACCGGCAACTGGCGCGAACAGCATTATCCGGAAATAGATCACGAAAAGTGCATTGGTTGTGGTATGTGTGATACTGTTTGTCCCGAAGGAATTTGTTTTAATACTGGAGAAAAAAATAAAGCAGGTAAATTTTTTTACGAAAAGGATCTTGATTATTGCAAGGGTTGCGGTTTGTGCGCCGAAGCGTGTCCGGTCAAGGCAATAACTATGCGGGAGGAGAAAAAATAATATGAAAAAAATACTAGAAGGTTCGCGAGCGATTGCGGAAACAATAAAAAATATCGGAGTTGATGTCGTCTCTTGCTATCCGATTACTCCGCAAACACATATCGTGGAGGATTTAGCAAAGTTTAAGGCAGACGGTGAAGCGGATTATGAATATGTCAGAGCAGAAAGTGAATTCGCCGCCATGTCTATCTTAGTTGGCGCTTCGGCGGCCGGAGCTAGGACTTATACGGCGACCTCTTCTCAGGGATTGTTGTTGATGACAGAGGTTTTGTACAATGTAGCCGGCATGCGCTTGCCGATTGTTATGACTGATGCCAATCGCGCTATTTCCGCTCCCATCAATATTTGGAACGACCAGCAAGACGCTGTTACGGTACGCGATGCCGGTTGGATTATGTTGTACGGAGAGAATAATCAAGAAGTTTGCGATTTGCATGTCTTAGCTTACAAAATTGCTGAAGCTTGCCAAATTCCGGTCATGGTTAATCTCGATGGATTCGTTTTGACGCATACTTTGGAAACAATAGAAATTATTGATTCCAAATCAATCAAAAAATATTTGCCAGCCTTTAAGCCAAGCGAGAAGCTTGACCCTAAAGATCCTTTGACTTTTGGCGCTTTTGCTACCCCGAAGCATTACATGGAAATCAGGCAGGAACTGCATGATGACGTTGTTGCTTCCAAAAAAATGATTGCCAAAGAAATGACTTCTTTCAAAAAGTATTTTGGCAGGAAGCTTTCTTTGGTTGATTATTACGGCGACAAGTCGGCCGATACGGTAGTCGTGGCCATGGGGTCGGTGTTGGGAACAATCAAGGACGCCATTGATGAACTAAAAAAGAGTGGCAAGAAGGTTGGCGTACTCAAAGTAAGTTCTTTAAGGCCCTTTCCGGCAGAAGAAATCATTAAAGAGATAGGCAACAAAAAGAATGTCATAGTTATTGATAAGTCATTGTCTTTGGGAGAAGAGGGGATTTTGGCAGGAGAATTGAAGCGCTCTTTTTATGGCAATTCCAAGGCGACTATTACTAGTGTAATCATGGGTCTTGGCGGTAGGGACATTACCAAAGAAATGATAAAAAAAGCGATTACTCAGGCAGGAAAGTCTAGAAATCAAGCAGTCTTTATTGGCAAGTAATAACCTCAAAATCCGCTCTCGCTTGAGAGTGGGTTTTTTGTTTCCCTTTAATTCTTGGGATGACTAAAAACGTATTTTATGTTATAATTTAAGGTCGATTTGCCAAAAAAAACATTAATTGTTAGGATAATAAAAAAAGCTGACAGAAAAATATGAAACTACTTGTAACTGGAGGGGCGGGTTTTATTGGTTCTAATTTCATTGGGCATATTTTAAGTAAATATCCGGATTATCAGGTGATCAATTTGGATATTTTAACTTATGCCGGCAATTTAGAAAATCTTAAAGATTGGGAAAATGACAGTCGCTACCGCTTTGTCAAAGGGGATATTTTGGACAAAAATTTAGTTGAAGGTCTAGTTAAAGAAGTTGATATCATAGTTCACTTCGCTGCCGAATCGCATGTTGACCGTTCAATACTTGATGCCGACGCTTTTGTTAGGACTAATTTTTTAGGAACGCACAATTTATTAGAAGCAGCTAAGGCCAACAAAGTCAGGTTTCATCATGTCTCCACTGACGAGGTGTTTGGATCTTTGGGTTTCGGAGAAATTCCTTTCAGTGAAGAAACCCGCTATGATCCACATAGCCCCTATAGCGCTTCCAAGGCGGCCTCAGATCATTTAGTTCGCGCTTACTATCATACTTACGGATTACCCATCACCATTTCCAACTGTTCTAACAATTACGGGCCTTATCAATTTCCGGAAAAATTAATTCCTTTATTTGTTTCCAATCTTTTTGATGGTAAAAAAGTTCCGCTTTATGGCGATGGACGCAATGTTCGTGATTGGATTCATGTCTTAGATCATTGTCGCGCCATTGATTTAATAATTCATAAAGGCAGGATCGGTGAAACTTATTGCGTGGGCGGAGATTGTGAGAGAAACAATAAGGAAATAACTTATAAGATTTTGCAATTGATGGGCAAAGGAGAAGAAATGATTGAGTTTGTTAAAGATCGTCCAGGGCATGATTTGCGCTATGCTATAGATTCTTCAAAAATAAAAAGCGAACTGGGTTGGAGGCAGGAATTTGATTTTGAATCAGGATTGCAGGAAACAATCAACTGGTATTTGCAGAACGAATCTTGGTGGCGCCGGGTCAAAGATGGTAGTTATCAGGAATATTATGAGAAGCAGTACGGCGGTTCTAAGGTTTTTTCTTCTGGAACCGAATCAGTTCCAGCAAACAAACAAGAAATTAAAATAATGGATGATTCAGACATTAAGAAGGTTATTAGTTCTAATCTTGCCCAGCCCTTGAGCGGCGCCAAAGAAATGAAGGGGATTGTCTTGGCTGGCGGTTCAGCCACTAGACTCTATCCATCAACCATTGTAACATCCAAGCAATTATTGCCAGTCTATGATCGTCCGATGATTTTTTATCCGCTCAATGTTTTGATTAAGTCGGGCATCAAAGATATTTTAATAATTGTCTCCCCTGAACATAGTGGTCATTTCGTCAATTTATTGGGCTCTGTTCTGGATAGCTACGGAGTGCAAATATCTTTTAAAGTCCAAACTGAACCCCGCGGCTTGCCAGAAGCTTTTATTTTGGGAGAAAATCATATTGATAATAATAATGTCGCCTTGATTCTCGGTGATAATATTTTTGAAGATGACTTTTCGGTCCAGATCAAGCAATTCGAAAAGGGTGGGCAGATTTTTGTGAAAAAAGTTCCTGACCCGGAAAGATTCGGAGTAATCAAATTTGGAGCCGACATCAAGCCCGAGGCAATTGTTGAAAAGCCGAAGGAATGGGTTAGCGATTATGCCATTACCGGATTGTATTTATATGATCATCGAGTAGTTGAAGTATCTAAAAACTTGAAACCATCCACTAGAGGGGAGTTGGAAATTGTTGATTTGCATAATTATTACCTGAGTCAGAACGAATTAAAGACTACAATTTTTGAAGGAGCTTGGCTTGACGCTGGAACACATGACGCCTTATTGGAAGCATCTATGACGGTGAAAAACAAGGGAATCAATCAGAAGTTTGCTCCAATTTTGGATCAGGCGGCTAAAGAGTTTTGCGTCAAGCAACAGGAATTGATGCGCAAAAAGGCCATGAGCTTTAAATTGAATTAATAGTTAACATGGTAGAATCCGGGCCGGCTAGGTCCGGATTTTTTTGTAAAAGATTTTAATAAATGTTAAAATAGTACCATATGGAAAATAGTAAAACTAAAAAATACAAGGCGCCTTTATCGCATTTGCTTAACCCTGGACACAGCGCTTGCGCCGGTTGTGGCATGATTATTGCTGCTAGGTTATTAACTGACACCATTGGTAGCAACTCAATAATGACAGGAGCTACTGGTTGTAGCGAAGTAACTACGACTCAGTATCCGATGTCCAGTTTTAAGATTCCCTGGATTCATTCTTTGTTTGAAAACCCTTCGTCCTTGGCTACCGGTATTTCTGCTGCCTTAAAAAAGCAAGGCAAAGAAGATATTAATGTTGTTGCCGTAGGAGGCGATGGCGCCACTTTTGATATTGGCATCGGACACCTTTCGGGTATGTGGGAGAGAGGGGATAATGTTTTGTATGTCTGTTATGATAACGAGGCTTATCAAAATACCGGCTATCAAACCTCCGGTGCCACTCCGTTAAATGCTTATACTACGACTGCGCCGGCTGGTAAAAAATCATTTGGCAATCCAACACGCAAGAAAGACATGATTAAAATTGCTTTAGCGCATCACGTTCCTTATGTGGCGACAGCCACTGTTGGTTATCCTTTGGATTTTGTCGCTAAGGTCAAGAGGTCTTTGACGATAAAAGGACCTAAGTACATACAAGTTTACGTGCCTTGCGTTCCTGGTTGGGGCAGTGAGCCTAAGGATACGGTAAATATTGGCAAGTTAGCATTTTCTACTGGTTATTATCCGATAGTCGAGTATGTTAACGGACAGTTGTCGGGCAAAATGAAAATTAATAAAAAAGAACCGATCGAGAAATTTCTTACTCTGCAGAAAAGATTTAAACATTTATTTAAAGATGAGGCCGGCAAAAAGGAAATAGCTAAATGGCAGGCAATGTGTGACAGTAACATTCAGGAGTTTGGCTTAATGTAATTATTGAAAGTTAATTTATTATAAAAATAATTAATTTTTTTCTGCTTCCTTCGCGTGGCAGGAAAGAAAGGAAAAATTATGTTATCTTTCGTCTTACAAGCGGCGGCCATGCCAACTGCTGAGGAAATACAATTGATGCAGCAACAAGCAATGGAAGCGGCGCAACAAGCAGCAGACACTGCTCAGGTTACCCAGACTGGTCAATCTGCTGAAGCGATCAATGCTCTCTTGGCGGGTCAAGCCGCAGCCGGAGCAGGCGGTTTGGGTGCTATGGCCGGAGCTGCTTTCTTAATCAGTATTTTGGTTTTAGTAGTAATGGTCGTTATGGCCGTTATCAGTTTAATTAACACTTATCACTGGGGCATGACTGACAAGGCGGTTTTTGATGCTGCCAATGAGGACAAGAAAAAATGGTTCTACATTTTAATCTTGGTTCCTTTCGTTTGCGGTTTGATTGGAATAATTCCTCTAGTTGGCTGGCTGGTTTCCTTGATTGGTTTTATTTTCTGGATTGTGATGTCGCTTAAATATTTCTTTTCTTTGCGAAAAAATCTCAAATAGTTTAGTGACTAAACGCTCGGTTTCAATCGCCGGGCGTTTTTTGTTTGACAATAATAAAAATAAGGATTAGTATTATCTTTAATCTTAATGGTTAAGAGCTTCTTCTCCTAAAAAAGAGAAGATTAACATTGGAACTTTCAACAGGAGGATCAGCAGATGAAACAGTCGTGCAGGTGGTTTATTGAGCCTCGAGATCAGCGAACCAACGAGGCTGTCGCCGGAGAACTTCCCGGTGAGGAGGTTCAGGAACTTTTCTGTGATGGAGAAACAATCCGGGTGCTGGAGTGTCCCTGGAAGCTGGTCGAGTTCTTTTCTCGAGTCCCAAGTCTGGATTTCAATCTCTATGCTCGCAATGGCAACGGCCCGGTTCGTAAGGCCAACTGCGTCATTCGAGGCAAGGGAATTTCTGGGACTCACAGGCACACCGCCCACTTATCCAAGGGCAGCGACCTTAAGCCGCCCCAAACATGATTTCCAGACTCGCGACCATTCTTTCACGCGTCCCCTCGGGGACGCCTTTTTATTTATTTGACTGGCCCATTTGACCATTTCTTTTTATTCCTGTATAATATCTGTTGACTTTAATAATATTTTTCGGCTATGGCTAAAGCCAACTCCGCGAATACCCGCGTTATCAAGGTTAGCGGTTCTCGCGTCAATAATCTCAAAAACGTCTCAGTTGAGATACCCAAGGAGAAATTGGTGGTCATCACCGGTCTTTCCGGTTCCGGCAAATCCTCTTTGGCTTTTGATACTCTTTATGCAGAGGGTCAAAGACGTTATGCCGAATCACTCTCTTCTTACGCCAAGCAGTTTTTGGATTTGATGGACAAGCCGGATGTTGATGCTATTGAAGGTTTATCGCCAACGATCGCCATCGATCAGAAATCTTCATCAATCAACCCTCGATCCACTGTCGGTACTGTTACCGAAATTTATGATTATCTTCGTTTGCTTTATGCCAAAACCGGAGTCGTGCACTGCCATAAATGCGGACAAGAATTGGTTAGGCAAACGCCAACTCAAATTTTAGAAAGACTCTCTACCTTGCCTCTGGGTTCAAGGTTGTCTTTGCTTGCTTCGGTAGTAATGTCGAAAAAAGGAGCGCATACCAAAATAATCGACGGTTTGCTTAAAGCAAATTATGAAATTTTCAGAATCGATGGAAATTTTTATGAAGCCCCGGAAATTTCTGGGGGAAAATTGTCCTTGGATAAGGATGTTGCGCACACTATCGAGGTTCAGGTAGATAACTTGCCCATCACCGAAGAAATCAAGAAACAAGATCAAAAAGACGTTTCTTGGCAGAGACTGAATAAGGCGGTTTTATTAGCCTTGGATTTAAGCAACGGATTTATTAATGCTTGGTTGCCAGATACCAAGAAAGAAATTGCTTTCAATTTGTATTATTTTTGTTCCAATTGCGGCATCAGCATCAATGAAATAGAGCCGCGTACTTTTTCTTTCAATTCTCCTTTTGGCGCTTGTCCTGCTTGCCGTGGCTTGGGCGTTAAATTAGTGCCAGACAGGGATTTGATCATACCTAATCACCGATTGACGCTAGCTGAAGGAGCCATCAAACCCTGGAGTCGCAATTTTGCCAGCCAGAATTCCAACTCTAAGTTATTGGAACAGGTTGCTAAGCGTTACGGCTTTGATCTCAATGTTCCGGTAGCCGACTTGCCGGCAAAGTTTATCGACCTAATTTTTGAAGGAGACGGCCAAGAGTATGAAGTTGATGGCAAGCCTTTAATTTTTGATGGGGTGATTAAATTTTTAGACGATAAATATTGTGATACCAAATCAGAGTATTTGCAAAAAACATTAGAAGATTACATGCGAGTCTCCACTTGCCCGTCCTGTCGTGGTACCCGTTTGCGCCCCGAGAGTTTAGCGGTTAAAGTCGATGGATTAAATATTGCTCAAGTGACCGATTTTTCCATTGATGATTTATCGAATTTTATCTCCGGTTTGATTAAGAAATGGAATAATCAGAAAGAAGGAAAAATCGCCAAGCAAATTATCCGCGAAGTAGAAAAAAAGATTTCTTATTTGCAAAACGTCGGATTGAATTACCTTACCCTTTCTCGTGCTGCCAACACTTTGGCCGGCGGAGAGGCGCAACGTATTCGTTTGGCGGTACAGATCGGTTCCGGCCTCGAATCCATCACTTATGTTCTGGATGAGCCTTCAATCGGTTTGCATCCGCGTAACACTGAAAAATTGATTAATACTTTGAAATTATTGCGCGACAAAGGAAACTCAGTAATTGTTGTTGAACACGACGAACAAATCATGGAAAGCGCCGATTGGTTGATTGATATCGGTCCGGGAGCTGGGACATTGGGAGGAGAATTAGTGGCTGAAGGAACTGTGGCAGAGGTAAAAAAGAATAAGAAGTCTTTGACGGGGCAGTATTTATCGGGTACTAAAAAAATTGAGGCGCGTAGTCAGTTGCGAGACGGCAATGGCAAAGCGATTGAAATTTTAGGAGCTTCCGAATTCAATTTGAAAAATATCGATGTTAAGATTCCTTTGGGCAAGTTAGTGGTTATTACCGGCGTTTCCGGATCAGGTAAATCGACGTTGATGAATGAGATTTTAGCCAAGGCTTTGTCGGCCAGGTTTTATCGTACCAAGGATTTGCCTGGCAAACATAAGGAAATCAAAGGATTGGAAAATCTAGACAAGGTAATTGACATTGATCAATCGCCGATTGGCCGTACGCCACGCAGTAATCCCGCCACTTATACCGGAGTCTTCACTTATATTCGTGATTTGTATGCTGCTTTGCCGGAAGCGAAAATGCGCGGCTTCAAACAAGGGCATTTTTCTTTCAATGTTAAGGGTGGCGGACGTTGTGAAACTTGCGCCGGCGACGGCATGGTTAAAATTGAGATGCAATTTTTACCGGACGTCTATGTTGAATGTGAAGAATGTCATGGCAAGCGCTATAATCATGAGGCTTTGGAGATTTATTATAAGGATAAAAATATTGCTGATGTTTTAGATATGTCAGTAGCTGAGGCCAAGAAATTTTTTGTTACTGAACAGCAGATAGTTGATAAGTTAAATATTTTAGATGAAGTAGGGTTGGGTTACTTGCATTTAGGGCAGCCGGCTACAACTCTTTCCGGCGGTGAGGCGCAACGCGTTAAGTTGGCGACCGAGCTTTCTCGTCGTCCCACTGGCAAAACTCTCTATATTCTCGATGAGCCGACAACCGGCCTGCATTTTGATGACATCAAAAGACTGTTGCAGGTTTTGAACAAGTTGGTTGATAAGGATAATTCAGTGTTGGTTATTGAACATAATCTTGAAGTAATTAAGTCAGCCGATTGGATTATTGATCTAGGCCCCGAAGGTGGAGATAAGGGCGGATACGTCGTGGCCCAAGGATCGCCTGAGGCCGTCGCCAAAGTCAAGGATAGCTACACTGGCCAATACCTTAAGAAAATATTAGGAAGATAGCTTATAAACAAGATTAAGCCGCCCTTATCGGGGCGGCTTTGACATTTAGCCAATTTTATAGTAAGGTAGATGAGAAATAGAAAAAATATGACCAAAGAAGAAGCATTAAAACGCGTTAAAGAGGATAATATCAAATTTATCCAATTGCAGTTTACTGACATTTTCGGCATCGTCAAGAGCATCACCATACCCGCAGAAACCTTACCCCAATCAATTGATAGCGGTAATTGGTTTGATGGTTCATCTATCGAGGGATTCTGTCGTATCGCGGAAAGTGACATGTATTTGAAGCCTGATTTGGATACTTATAACGTCATACCTTGGTTGCAGTCGCCTGATGGCAATACGGCCAGATTTATTTGCGATATCTATAATCCTGACGGCACGCCTTTTGAAGGTGATCCGAGATATATTTTGAAGCGCGCCGTAGCCGAGGCGCGGGAAATGGGTTATGAATTCAAGACGGGGCCGGAATTGGAATTCTTTTTGTTCAAAAAAAACGGCGGCAATGAAATTATCCCTAACGACAGTGGCGGATATTTCGATTTATCCATGGACGAAGCTTACGAAGTGCGCCGTGAGATCACTATTGCTTTGGAAAAATTCGGAATTGAAGTCGAGGCTTCGCATCATGAAGTTGCTGTCGGTCAGCACGAGATTGATTTTAAGTATGACAACGCTTTGAAAACGGCTGATAGCGCCACCACTATGCGCTTTGTCATCAAGGCAATAGCAGTCAAGCACGGTCTGCATGCTACTTTTATGCCCAAGCCGGTCAAAGGAATCAGTGGTAGTGGCATGCACGTACACCAAAGCTTATTTAACATCGAAACGGGGGAGAATGCCTTCTACGATCCTTTTGATAATTATAATTTGTCATCCATTGCTTATAGTTTTATCGCCGGGCAACTCAAGCACATCAAAGGTATGTCGGCCATCCTGTCGCCGACAGTTAATTCTTACAAGCGTCTGACTCCTGGTTATGAGGCCCCGGTTTATATTTCTTGGGCTAAGAATAATCGTTCCGCCTTGATTCGCATTCCCAGATTTTCTAAGGACAATACCAAGGCGACTCGCGCTGAATTGCGTAGTCCCGATCCGGCTTGCAACATTTATTTGTCTTTCGCGGTAATGCTTAAGGTTGGTTTGGAAGGCATTAAGTCGGCCATGTTTCCGCCTCAGCCGGTAGAAGAAGACCTTTATCATTTTGACGATAGTAAGTTAAAATCTTTAAATATTGAAACCTTGCCGGGATCACTTTGGGAGGCGCTCAAAGAAATGGAGCAGGACTCTCTAATTCGCGAGGCTTTAGGGGAGCATACTTTCAATAAGTATTTGGAAGCTAAATCCGCCGAATGGGATGAATATCGTTTGCAGGTAACGCCCTGGGAAAAGGAGAAGTATTTGGCGATTTATTAATTTCTTCTAATTTTAGATATTTTTAACACTTCACACGTGCGTGTGAAGTGTTAATTTTTTTGCCTATTTTTCGTTTGGTCACTAGTTGAAATAAGCGTTTTTTTGTGGTAATCTGTAATTATCTTAAATTTCAAAATTATGGCTTCCTACAAAGATTTTTTAGCTCAAGGCGGAGAAAAAAAATGGCAGGATCACTGGTTGAACACCAAAATTGATCAGGCCAGTGATTTTTCTGATAAGCCGAAAAAGTATGTTTTGGACATGTTTCCTTATCCGTCTGGGGCTGGCTTGCATGTTGGGCATCCGGAGGGCTACACTGCGATCGATATTTATTCTAGATATTTGCGTTTGAAAGGATTCAATGTTTTACATCCGATGGGCTGGGATGCCTTCGGTTTGCCAGCAGAGAATTACGCCATTAAGACCGGTACACATCCGCGTATTACAACCGAAGCCAATATTGCCACGTTCAGACGTCAGATCCAATCACTTGGATTCTCTTATGATTGGGATAGGGAAGTCGATACGACTGATCCCAAATATTACAAATGGACGCAATGGATCTTTTTGCAATTATTCAAAAAAGGCTTGGCCTATGAGGCGACTGTGCCGATTAACTTTTGTCCATCATGCAAGACTGGCTTGGCAAATGAGGAAGTCAAAGATGGCAAGTGTGATCGTTGCGGTACGCAAGTTGAAAAAAAGGATCTACGCCAGTGGATGCTTAAGATTACTGCTTACGCTGACAGATTGCTTGAAGGAGTTGATAAATTGGATTGGCCGACATCAATCAAAACTCTGCAAAAGAATTGGATTGGTCGCAGTGAAGGGGCGGAAGTAGATTTTCAAATTGCTGGAAGTGAAGAAAAAATCACTGTTTACACCACTCGTCCTGACACCTTGTTTGGTGCGACTTATATGGTGCTTGCTCCTGAGCATCAATTGGTCCAAGAATTGAAAGATAAAATTGAAAATTTTGCTGAAGTTGAGGCGTACATCGCGACCGCCAAAAACAAATCGGATTTGGAGCGCACTGAATTAAACAAAGATAAGACAGGCGTAGAGCTCAAGGGTATTAAAGCAATTAACCCTGTCAATAATGTCGAGATTCCGATTTGGATTTCTGACTATGTCTTGGCGACTTACGGCACCGGAGCTATTATGGCTGTGCCGGCGCACGATGAAAGAGACTGGGAGTTTGCTAAGAAGTTTAATATCCCAGTCATTCAAGTGATTGCGCCTCTGTTCGACGAGGTTTCCGAGGAGGATAGGGTTCGTCCAGATAAAAAGACCGAAGTTAGAGACACAGTTTGCGTTATTATAAAACATTGGTCTGATAATTCTTTCTATTGTTTGAATTGGGAGAAATTTAATTGGAAATCTTTCGTGTTGGGTGGGGTTGAAGCCGGCGAAAATGGACAAGATGCGGCAATAAGGGAAATGAAAGAAGAAAGCGGATTTAAAAATATAAAAGCGATTAGGAAAATCGGCGGTGAAACGCATAACTCTTTTTTTGCAACCCATAAGGATGTAAATCGTTACGCCAAATTTAATTGCTATTTTATCGAATTGGCGGATGGGGAGAGAATCGAAGAAGAAAAAATTGATACGGAATTCCATTTCGGAGAATGGATTAAGTCTGATAACGTAGATAGCTACATAAATTTGGATAATAATTTATGGTATTGGCGGATTTATAAAAACGGCGAGACTGCTTTTACTGATATTGATAACGGCAAAATGATTAATTCGGAATTTTTGGATGATTTAGTGCCGGAAGAAGCAATCAGAAAAATGATTGTTTGGTTAGAAGAAAAGGGTGTGGGCAAGAAGGCGGTTAATTATAAATTGCGTGATTGGGTTTTCTCGCGCCAAAGATATTGGGGCGAACCAATTCCTTTAGTGCACTGTGATAAGTGTGGTACTGTGCCCTTGGATGAAAAAGATTTACCATTGACTTTGCCGGAAGTGGAAAAATATGAACCAACTGGAACCGGAGAATCTCCACTGGCAACAATTGATGAATGGGTCAATACAACTTGCCCAAAGTGTGGCGGTCCGGCTAAGCGTGAAACCAACACTATGCCTCAATGGGCTGGCAGCTCCTGGTATTGGCTTAGATACATCGATCCGCATAATGACACGGCCTTTGCCGATCAAGAAAAATTGAAATATTGGTTGCCGGTTGATTTGTATTTGGGTGGCGCTGAACACGCAGTCTTACATTTGCTCTATGCCAGATTCTGGAATATGGTTCTCTTTGATTTAGGTGTCGTGCCACAAGAGGAGCCATTTACCAAACTAATCAATCAAGGATTGATTTTGGGCGAAGACGGCGAGAAGATGTCTAAGTCCCGCGGTAATGTGGTTAATCCGGATGATATTTTGAAGGAATATGGCGCCGACACCTTCCGTATGTACGAAATGTTTATGGGGCCACTTGAAGACATGAAGCCCTGGAGCACTAAAAATATTTTGGGTGTGCATAGGTTCTTGTATAAGATTTGGGAAATGTCTCAATTTGTTGTTGATGGCTCGAGTGACGAAGAATTGGAGAGAGTTATTCACAAAACGATTAAGAAAGTCGGCGAGGATATTGAAAAGATGGGCTACAACACTGCCATTTCTGCTATGATGGTTTTGATAAATAAGATTCAGGAAGTAAAAACTGTTAGCAGAAATGATTTTGAAAAGTTGTTGGTAATTTTGGCTCCCTTCGCCCCGCATATGTGCGAAGAATTGTGGTCGCAACTAGGACATGCCGAAAGCATTTTCAAAGAAAAATGGCCTGAGTATGATCCGGATAAAGTAATTGATTCAGAAATTGAAATGCCGGTGCAGATCAATGGCAAGGTGCGTGCTAAATTAGTGTTGCCGGCCAATGCCAGCGACGAAGAAGTTAAGGCGGCTGCATTATCAGATGAACAGGTTAAAAAATATATTTCCGGCGAGCCAAAGAAAATTATTGTCGTCAAAGGCAAGCTGATCAGTATCGTTATTTAAGCTTTTCGATTTACAGTTTTTCTGATTTTTGATATATTATAAAATATTAAAGCATTAAAAAATAAAAATTATGAAAAAAGGAATGATTATTGGATTATCGATTGTGGCCGTTGTTGCTGTAATCGTAATCTCTATCGTTGGTTGGCTTATCGGCCTGTATAATGGACTTTTGACCTCACGCGCTGCCGTTGACAATCAATGGGCGCAGGTAGAAACCCAGTATCAGCGCCGCGTTGACCTTATTCCCAACCTGGTTAATTCAGTTCAAGGGTTAATGGAGCAAGAACAGAAAGTTTTTGGAGATTTAGCTGAGGCCAGATCCAAGTATGCCGGCGCTTCTAATGTTAATGACAAGGCGGCTGCAGCCGGACAGCTCGAAGGAGCCCTAAGTCGTTTGTTGGTCATTATGGAAAACTACCCTCAATTGAAGTCTAGCGAAGCCGTGCAGTCTTTGATGGCCGAGTTGGCCGGTACTGAGAATCGCGTAGCAGTTGAACGCAAAAGATACAACGATTCAGTAAAGAATTACAATTTGATGATTGCTGTTTTTCCTAATAATTTGATGGCTGGAGCTTTCGGATTTACCGGACGCAATTATTTTGAATCACAGGACGGCGCTGAAAACGCTCCAACAGTTGATTTTGATATCTAGTTTTAAAAAAATGGCAACAGTTAAAAAAACATTTTATAGCCTCAAAGGGATAATCGTCGCATTATCCCTTTTTGCCATAACCGTTGTTCCGGCCTCAGCTTATTACAGCCTTGGTCAGCCCGCAGGCTTTGTTAATGATTATGCTGGCGTGTTAAGCGCAGAACAGAAAAACATTCTCGAATCGCGCCTCGTTTCTTTTGAAAAGGAGACCTCCAATGAAATAGCAATAGCCATTATAGATTCTTTAAAAGAGGATACGATTGAAAATTTTGCCGTTGAATTATTTCAGGAGTGGGGCATTGGTAAAAAGTCTAATGACAATGGAGTCTTGATACTGGTCGCGGTTTCAGATAGACAAATGAGAATAGAGGTTGGCTACGGCTTGGAGGGCGCATTAACCGATTCTCAAGCATATTGGATTATTGAAAATAAAATGAAGCCCGCTTTCCGTAATAATGATTTTTATCTTGGCTTAAGTGATGCTTCTGACGCCATCATATCGGCAACCAAGGGAGAATATATTCCCTCAGCTTCCGAGAAAAAAGATATTTCTTGGGACGGTATCGAGTTTTTTATTTTTTTAGGCTTCATTATTTTTCAGGCCTTGATGGCAGCAATTGCATCTTCTAAATCTTGGTGGCTAGGGGGAGTAGTGGGGGCAATTATTGGAATTATAGTTTGGTTTTTTGCAGGCTGGATTATAGGCTTGATCTTAGTTATTATACTAACTCCGCTGGGATTATTATTTGATTTTTTAGCCTCCAATTCTTATCAGAAAGCCAAGTCTAAAGGACATAATCCTTGGTGGTATGGCGGTTTTGGGGGAGGTTCAGGTGGAATTGGCGGAGGATTTGGCGGTTTTGGCGGGGGAGGCTCAGGAGGCGGAGGGTCTTCTGGTGGTTGGTAAAAAATGTAATTAAAAAAAACGGCCTAGGCCGTTTTTTTGTATCTGATATTTTATTTTATTTTCCCAAAATTATCAAGATGTCCGACGATGATTTTATCCCGGCAGGCGCTTGGCTAGAACTTACCCCGTAAATGGCCGATAAATCCGACAGTTCCTTACTATATTTTCCTCCGGAAAAGTCATAGATTTTAACATTCTTGTAATCTCGAAGCGTCGCGTTGCCAATTTTGGTTACATTAAATCCCTTAGCCGCAAGTTTTAATTTTTCTTGCGAGGCCCAGCCGGTGATAAGAGTTCCGTTTTGTATCTCTATGCTGGCCTTAGATTGTTCTGTGGCCGTCTCCTCTGATTCTTCACCAAAGGGGTTGGTGTTTTCTTCTGGGGTATTGGAAGTTTCCTCAGTAGAGGTGCTGATCACTTCGTCAGTGCTAGTAGCTTTCGTTGAGGTTGCTACATCCTTAAATTCTGCCCACTTGGTTTTGTCTATGGCAACAGTTGATGTTCCGACGCTGAAAATATTTTGCCAAACAAAACCTATTTTTTCAAAGTTTCCTCCGTAGGGAAGTAAGACGTAAGCCCCGTTTACCATCTGGTCATAAAGCATTGCGTTATCAACCAAAGAAAAGGAAATAGGCGCAGAAAAATCAACGTCTTTGGCAATTCCCAAGAGCTTGACCATTTCCCAAATTTCCATGTTGGTAGAAACATTGTCTTCGTACATGTCTAGCAAGGCATTGATTTTGGTTGGGTTAAAAAAGGTTCCCGGGGCTAAGATTTTATCTTTTAACGCTAGTAATATTTTTTGTTGTCTTTTTGATCTGGCGAAGTCTGATCCTTCTTGTCCTAAGGCGTGACGGCTACGAGCGTATTTGAGGGCCGTTGCTCCATCAAAGTGTTGTTCCCCTTTTTTAATTACGAGTTTTTCGAATCTACTTTCATAAGGGTAAGCGTTTTCTCTGCCTTTGACCGGATAGGAGTAATCTATTAAATCGTTTTCAACCACTACATCAACTCCGCCAAACTCATCAATTAACTTTTCAAACCCTTCAAAATCAACTTCTCCATAGTAATGTATTTCTGTTCCTAAAAGCTGACTCAAAAAAGATCGCAAGGCCTCGGGACCACTTCCCGGTTCCTTTTTTTCTGCATAGGCGGAAATGGCATTTATTTTCATCCAATTTTGTCCCTCGGGTTTTACATAGAGGTCGCGAGGAATAGAAATCATGGCGACTTGCTTGGTTGAAGGCTTAAAAGTAGCAATAATAATCGTATCCGCTAATGTTCCGGCTTCGTGATCTTTTCCGCCGATTCCAATAAGTAAAAAGTTTATTCTATCCTCCGATTCTCCTTTGAGTGGTCGGTCACCACTATTAATTAAATCGCCAAATTGAGATAAAAAATCAAGCTTAGACAGGCCACGAATAAGATTTTCATTAGAAAAGGCTACCGAGGAAGCAAAAACAGCAAAAGCGACGAAAAAAATAACAAAAACGCTAGCCAGGACTTTTTTCCATCGGCTAGTTCTTTTTTTGGGTTGTTTTAGTGATTTAGTTTCCTCTTCTTCACCAAAAATCTCTTTTAGGGAGGTGTTTTTGTTATTTTTGACAAATTCTGATATTTCTGTTGTTTCTACAAAATTAACATCAATATCTTCTCGCATCTTATTATTTTTTATTTTTCTAGTGATTTAGTCTTGGTTTATTATAGTATAAAATTATCAAAAAAACAAAAATTAGCTTTTATTTCAGTTTTCATCCTTGATTTTTTGACTTGTTTTATGTTATTATTATCTTAGTTATCAACATTGATGTTTTCTGTGGATAAATAAAAATCAGCAATCACCAAATGCCAGAATCAAATAATAATGAAAAATACTATCTTTCAGGATCGGAAAGGCCTTTTTGGCAAAAGGCTTCCGAATTCATCTGGGAAATGGTTCGCGTGGCCGTGATTTCTTTGGCTATAATAATTCCTGTACGTTATTTTTTAATTCAGCCATTTTACGTAAAAGGAGCTTCGATGGAGCCAAATTTTTATGATCACGAATATTTGATAATTGATGAAATAAGTTACAGATTTAATCAACCACAAAGAGGGGATATTGTTGTTTTTAAATACCCGAAAGATCCCAAGCAGTTTTTTATTAAGAGGGTTGTTGGTTTGCCTGGCGAGAGAGTTAAAATTGAAGATAATAAAATTTACATAGACGGAACAATACTCAATGAGGCTTATCTTGACTCTGGAGCCGAAACGGTTCTGGCTTTGAGGGGGTATGGCGATGTGGTTTTGGGTTCCGATGAATATTTTCTATTGGGCGATAATCGTTCTCAAAGCCTGGATTCAAGAAGTTTTGGCCCGGTTAAACGGGAGTATATCATAGGAAGAACTTGGCTGAGAGGCTGGCCCTTTAATCGGGTGACTTTTTTCAGCGCTCCTGAATACAAATAATAAATTATGCCGAAAGTAAAAAAAGAAGAAAATAAGGAGACAAAGACCAAGAAGTCGAGGCAGTCAAAAAAAGAGTTGTCTACGATCACTGGAATGAGAGACATCTTGCCTCAAGATCAGAAGTATTGGCAGGCCGTTATTGGTTCAGCTCAAAAAATCGCTAATGATTATGGCTATGGATTGATTGAGACGCCTATTTTAGAGTTGGCAGATGTTTTTACTAAAGGCATTGGCAAGCAGACTGATGTTGTTGAGAAGGAAATGTACTCCTTCATTGACCAGGGAGGAGATCATTTAGTGGTTCGTCCCGAGGGAACAGCTTCAGTAGTCAGGGCCTACATCCAGCATGGCATGCTTAATCAGCCACAACCCGTAAAACTTTTTTATTACGGACCAATGTTTCGGCACGAGAAACCGCAATCGGGTCGTTTCCGCCAATTTTATCAAGCAGGATTTGAAGCCATAGGAGAAGCTGGTCCAGCGTTGGATGCCCAGATGATTCTTATGGGCTACAACTGTATCAGCGATTTGGGAATTGATTGTACTATACAAGTCAATAGTATTGGTTGCCCTTCATGTCGCGAGGAGTATAAGAAAGCCCTGACAAAGTATTACAAGCAGTATCAGAAACAGATGTGCGATAATTGCAAATTACGCTTGGGCAAGAATCCGATGCGCTTACTTGATTGTAAAGAATCTTCTTGTCAGGAATTGCGAGCTAATGCGCCGCAGATACTTGATTATCTTGATGACGAATGCAAAAAGCATTTTATGAAAGTGGTTGAATACCTTGATGAGTTGAATCTTCCTTATGAGCTCAATCCTAGAATTGTACGCGGATTAGATTACTACAATCGAACGGTTTTTGAATATTGGTCTGCCGATGATAGCGAGGGCAAAGTAGCCTTTGGCGGTGGTGGACGTTATGACGGATTGGTTCAATTATTGGGCGGTAGAGAGAATACTCCGGCTTGCGGACTTTCTTTGGGCGTAGACAGGGTGGTAGCAAAACTGCGCGACAAGAATGTTGAGCTTCCGGAATTGCATCAGCCCGATATTTTCATAGCTCAACTGGGAGAGAACGCCAAGAAAAAAGCGATGGCCCTATACGAGTCGCTGAGAAAGAAATTCAAAGTATCCCAAGCTTTTTATAAGGATAGCTTAAAGGCTCAATTAGAGACTGCTAATAAATTAAAAGTTAAATACACTTTAATAATTGGACAGAAGGAAGTTGGAGAGGGAACTATAATGTTGCGCGATATGGATGGTGGAGTTCAGGAAATAATAGATTACGCCAAGGCGGAAAGTGAAATAGCCAAAAAATTAGAGAAGCATGTTTGTGATGCGGGAATTGAAATTATTGATGATGAAAATGTCAAATCAGCATTGTCGGGCAAGAGAAATAGGGCGCAATCATCGCTAAGAGACACTGATGATTTCGGCGACGGCAATGATTTTGTTTCTTTTAGTGATTCAGGTAAATCAGGGGGCGCTCCGATTGACGATTCGTTCTCCGATGACAGTTACTAATTTTTAAAATAATATTTATTTGCTTGGTTGCCACAGCCTTATCGATTTATTGAATCGACAGAGCCGTGGCCGTCAAGCTACGATAAAAATAAAAAAAGAAAGCGAGGTGAAACAGCGTGGCAGAAGTAAAAAGAAAAAAAGGAGAAACTTTTGAAGCTCTGATCAGG
>MWBE01000015.1 GCA_002068915.1 Parcubacteria group bacterium ADurb.Bin326 | reverse complement strand
CCGCGATGAAGCTAAAGATAAAATTCGCGAACTAGGAGGAGATGTGTCATCGTCTGTAAGCAAAAAGACTGATTACGTAGTGGCCGGAGAAAACCCTGGATCAAAGCATGATAAAGCAAAAAGCCTTGGCGTAAAAATTATTAACGAAAAAGAGTTTATTAAACTAATCGGGTAGGATTAAGCGAAGTTCCGTGTGACCTCCGTGAAACGGCCAGCAAGCCTCTTTTTAGAGGCTTTTTATTGTCGGCGCCGCAACTTGATTTTTGGTCGTATCTTGTGTTATGATATAAGAAATTATATGAAAAAAATTGACTCGCATCGTTTAATTGAGCTTTTTCCGGCATCAATAGTTTGGCTGACTTTTTTAGCGGCCTTAGTGCTTTCTTTTGTTAAGCCAATTTGGGCCGTATACTTTATCATTGTTTTTTCTGTTTATTGGATAGTGCGACTATTTTACATGATGATTTGGCTTTTTATTTCTTGGTTTAAGTTCCGTCGGGAAATAAAAATCAATTGGTTTGAGAGGCTTAAAGGTTTGCCCAAAGACTATTTGGATTATTACCACGTAATTACCCTGCCAACTTTGAAAGAGCCTTATGAAGTAGTTGAAAGAACATTTGAGGAATTACTGAAATGTGAGTATCCCGCGAATAAAATGATAATCGTTTTGGGGGGTGAGGCGCGCGACCCTGGGTTTCCTGCAGTGGCGGAAAAAATCGTCGACAAATATTCCGTTCATTTTAAAAAAGTTTTAGTCACTATTCATACCGTGGGTCCGGACGAATTGCCGGGCAAGGGCAGTAATGTCCACTACATGGAAGAACGGCTTAAAGAATTTATTGATGCTGAAAAGTTGCCTTATGAAAATATTATTGTCTCTTGCTTTGATATCGAGACTCTGCCACATCAGCAATACTTTGCTTGTCTGACTTACAAGTATCTAACTCATCCCAATCCGACACACGCTAGTTATCAGCCGTTAGTTTTGTATAACAATAATATCTGGGAGTCCAACCCGATTATTCGCGTTGTCGCTTCTGCTACTACTTTTTGGTTGCTGACCGATATGTCCCGCCCGGACAGATTATTGACTTTTTCATCGCACTCGATGCCTTGGAAAATGATTATGGATGTTGGGGGCCATGAGAAGACTATCGTTTCTGAAGACTCGCGTATTTGTTTGCAGGCAATAGTTAAGTACGATGGCGATTATGAGGTAGTTCCAATGTTTACCACCGTATCCATGGATACGGTCTATATCGGAAAGCTGTGGCAATCACTCAAAAATCAGTATAAGCAAATGCGTCGTTGGGCTTGGGGAGTAGAGCACACTCCTTGGATGTGGGATAATTTTTTTGGTAAGAATGCTAATCGTCGCATGCCCTTGGCCAAACGCTTACGTTATTTTTGGGTGCAGTTTGAGGGAATGTATTCTTGGGCAACGGCTCCTATTTTAATTCTAGTTATTGGACGCCTACCATTGCTTTTGGCTTCTCCTGCGGATAAGGCGACAGCTTTCATCCAAAACGCTCCGATTACCTTGGAAAATTTAATGGGTGTTGGCATGATTGGCTTGATTTTAAATGCTATCATGTATACCTTTGTTCTGCCGGAGCGCCCCAGGAGCAAGTCCTTGGCGCATTGGCCTATTATGATGATTCAGTGGGTTTTATTTCCCGTAACCATGGTTATTTTTGGCTCGATTCCGGCAGTAGATGCTCAGACTCGTTTGTTCTTGTCGGGCAAGTATCGTTTGGGTTTTTGGGTGACAGAAAAGAAATTGACCAAATAGAATGGAAAGCTCGAAAGTGACAATACAGATAGTTACTTATAATGGTAAGCACTTAATGGCTTCCTGCCTTGATTCGATTTTGGATCAAACTTATCGTGATTTTAAGGTTTTAGTTATAGATAACGCCTCACAAGATGGTACGGCGGAATTTGTGCGCAATAATTATCCGCAAGTCGCAGTCTTTGAAAATAATAAGAATCATGCCTTCGCCAAAGCCAATAATCAGGGATTTCGTCTTCTTAGATCAGAATATGTGCTAATGTGTAATCAAGATATAGTCTTAGAGCGTGATTGGCTTGAGAAAATTATTGCTGAAGTTGAAAATGAAAAGTATTCGTCTTTCGGAAGTTTCGGCGGTAAATTATTGAAGTTAAAATTGATTAATGCGGAAATTGGGGAGCTGGAAAAAACCGATCGCATTGATTCTTGTGGCCTTAAGTTGCTCAAGAGTCATCGAGTAGTCGAAATAGGATCGGGCGAAGATCAATCGGCCTATGATGCGCGTGATGAAGTTTTTGGGCATTCCGGAGCTTTAGTTTTGTATCGTCGTCAAGCGTTAGAGGATGTAATCATTAAGGATCGTTTTCATCCGAGCGGAGATTATCTTGATAGCAATTTTGTATTTTATAAAGAGGATGTCGACCTGGCTTGGCGTTTGCAGTTGGCCGGGTGGCGTTCGTTATTTGTTCCCGATGCTGTAGCTTATCACATCAGAACTTTTTCCGGATCAGAGAAAACCGGTTTACAAGAGATGATTGCTAATCGTTTCAAGCAATCGCGCTTGGCTCGTTATTATTCTTATCGTAATCATTTGTTGCTGCTTTTAGAAAATGAGTTTTTTTCCAATTTGATTTATTATTTTCCTCAAATTTTTTGGTATGAATTGAAAAAACTGGCTTTTATTATCGTAGCGGAGCCGGGCAACCTCAAGGCGCTATTGGAAGTTGCTACAATGTGGTCGCAGATTAAGAAAAAAAGACGCCAGAGCATGTCCAGCGCCAAAGTAGCCGCTCAATATGTCAGGGATTGGATTAATTAAAGAATATGGAGATATCAATAATCATTAATAATTATAAAACTAGAGGACTACTCAAGCAGTGCCTGAAAGGAATTTATTCGTTTCCTCCTTCAGTAAATTTTGAAATAGTTATAGTT
>MWBE01000014.1 GCA_002068915.1 Parcubacteria group bacterium ADurb.Bin326 | reverse complement strand
GGTAAGGGTGCCAATTTGGCTGAAATGAGCAGCTTGGGTATCAATGTTCCTCCGGGATTTACTATCACCACCGAAGTTTGTGATCTCTATTACAAAAGCGGTAAAGTTTTGATTCAAGAAGTTAAGGATCAGATTGCTACCAAGCTCGATGAATTGGAGAAAAAAATGGGCAAGAAATTGGGAGATGCCAACGACCCATTATTGGTTTCAGTTAGATCTGGTGCCGCCGCTTCTTTGCCGGGCATGATGGACACTATTTTGAACTTGGGCTTAAATGATCAGTCAGTATTGGGTTTGGCCGCTAAAACCGGCAATGCCAGATTCGCTTGGGATTCTTATCGCCGCTTGATTCAAATGTATGGCGACGTTGTAATGGAAGTTAAACATGCGGAATTCGAGCATATCTTGGAGAACGTCAAAGACACCAAAGGAGCTAAGTTTGATACCGATTTAACCGTAGAAGATTTACAGGAAATCGTTGCTAAGTACAAGGCAAAAATCCAAGAAGTAAAAGGCATTGGTTTTCCACAGGACCCCTTGGAGCAATTGGCTGGCGCTGTCAACGCAGTGTTTAATTCTTGGAATAACTACCGCGCCGTCAGATATCGCCAAATTAATGATATCAAGGGTTTGATCGGTACTGCCGTTAACATCCAAACCATGGTATTTGGTAATTTGGGGGAAGATTCCGGAACTGGCGTTTGTTTTACTCGCAATCCTTCCACTGGCGAAGCTAAGTTTTACGGAGAATACTTAATGAATGCCCAAGGTGAAGACGTCGTGGCTGGTATCAGAACTCCATTGCCAGTTTCTACTTTAGAAGATCAAAATCCTGCAATTTACAAAGAATTAGTTGATACTTGTAATAAGGTTGAACAGCACTATCGCGACATGCAAGATATGGAATTTACTATCCAACAGGGAAGACTTTTCATTTTGCAAGCCAGAAACGGCAAGCGCACCGCTGCGGCCGCTGTCCGCATCGCTGTGGAATTAGTTAATGAAGGCTTAATTATCAAAGAAGAGGCTATCTTGCGTGTTGATCCTAATGCCTTGAATCAGTTATTACACAAACAACTCGATCCAATCGCTAAAGAGCAATCAGAGGTTATTGCCCAGGGCTTGCCGGCTTCTCCGGGAGCTGCTGTCGGTGAAGTAGTTTTTACTGCTTCTGAGGCATATGACAAGGCTCAATCAGGATTGGATGTAGTTTTGGTTCGTATCGAAACCTCCCCAGAAGATATCGATGGCATGCATAGCTCCAAGGGCATTTTGACTGCTCGTGGCGGTATGACCTCACACGCAGCTGTTGTAGCTCGCGGTATGGGTACTTGTTGTGTTGCTGGTTGCGCCGATTTGATTATTGATGAAAAAGCTAGAACTCTAGTTATTAAAGACAAGGGAATTACTTTAAGGGAGGGCGATTTCATTACCTTGGACGGATCTACTGGAAAAGTATATTTGGGCAAGGTTGCCACTCAAGACCCTGAACTCTCCGGAAATTTTGGTACTTTGATGGGTTGGGCTGATGAAATTAGAAAGATTGGCGTCAGAACTAATGCTGATACGCCACATGACGCCACCGTTGCTAGAAAATTCGGCGCCGAAGGTATCGGACTTTGCCGTACCGAACACATGTTCTTCGAAGGTGATCGCATTAAGGCTGTTCGCGAAATGATCTTGTCTGCTGATGTTGAGGGCCGCCAGAAAGCCTTGGCTAAACTGCTGCCATATCAAAAAGAAGACTTTATTGGCTTATTTCACGCCATGGACGGTTATGCTGTAACCATTCGTTTACTTGATCCGCCATTGCATGAATTCTTGCCCAAGGAAGAAAAAGATATCTACGAATTAGCTCGCGAAATGGAAGTTGATGTCGGAACTTTGAAATCCAAGATTGCTGATTTACATGAATTCAATCCGATGTTGGGCCATCGCGGTTGCCGCTTAGCCGTCACTTATCCGGAAATTTATGATATGCAGGTAACTGCTATTATCGAAGCTGCCATTGAAGTTGCAGCCTCTTGTCCGAAGTGTGGCCGTGCCACTGCAGTTAAGCCGGAAATCATGATTCCTTTGGTTGCTACTACTAAGGAATTCGAGACGTTAAAAGAGAGAGCCGTAAAGATTGTCGAAGAGAAGATGGCTCAAGCCGGAGTTAAGATTGAATACAAAGTCGGTACCATGATTGAAGTGCCTCGCGCGGCTTTGGTGGCTGACAAAATTGTCGCCGCTGGAGCAGAGTTTTTCTCTTTCGGTACCAACGATTTAACCCAGATGGGTGCTGGTCTGTCTCGTGATGATGCCGGGAAGTTCTTGAAAGAATATGTCGGACAAGGTATTTATGAATATGATCCATTTGAAGTCCTTGATCAGGAAGGTATCGGCGAGTTGATTCGCATTGCCATTGGTAAGGGCAGAAGCGTTAAATCCGATTTGAAAGTCGGTATCTGTGGCGAACACGGCGGAGAACCCAAGACCGTTGAATTCTGCCATCGAGAAGGCTTCAATTATGTTTCTTGCTCACCGTTTAGAGTTCCGATTACTAGATTGGCAGCAGCTCAAGCAGCAGTAAAAGAAAAGAAGAAATAATTATAATCATATAAAAAGCCCGGATTTATTTCCGGGTTTTTTTATTGGCTTTAGGTCTTTTTTATGTTAATATTCTAGTATATTAACAATATGAATCAATTACAAAAATTCTTTTCCCCGGCGACAATCGCGGTAATCGGCGCCTCAGCCACTAAAGGCAAAGTTGGTAATGATGTTTTGTTGAATGTCAAAGCTGTCGGCAATGCCACGGTTTATCCGCTTAATCCCAAAGATGATTTTATTGAGGACTTGAAAGCTTATAGATCCGTCTTGGATATTCCTAAGGTTCCCGATTTGGCTATCGTGGTTGTTCCGGCCGTCTTGGTGCCGAAAGTCGCTGAAGAATGTGGCCAAAAGGGCTGTAGAAATTTAGTAGTAATTTCCGCCGGCTTTAAGGAGAGTGGCAAAGAAGGGGAAAAATTGGAAGAGGAATTAAAGATGGTGGCCAAGAAATACGGACTGTCAATACTTGGCCCGAACTGTTTGGGTTATATAGCCACTAATCAATCAATTAACGCTTCTTTTGCTGCTACTTATCCTAGAGTCGGCAATGTGGCGTTTTTATCGCAGTCAGGAGCCTTAGGAACTGCTATTCTTGATATGGCTGACGCTCAAGAGTTTGGTTTATCTTATTTTGTCAGTTTGGGGAATAAGGCCGGCATCTCAGAGTTAGAACTATTGGATTATTTTGCCGAGGATAAAAAAACTAAAGTTATTTTGATGTATTTGGAGTCTATTTCTAATGGATTAGAATTTATTGAAAAAGCAAAAAAGATAACCAAAAAGAAGCCGATTATAGTTTTAAAATCAGGTAAGACATCTGAGGGAAGCAAAGCCGTTTCTTCGCACACCGGCTCTTTGGCTGGCATGTCTGCCTCCTATAGCGCCGCTTTTAAGCAAGCAGGAATAATTGAGGCAGAAGATCTAATGGATTTTTTTGAATTAGCCAAGGCCTTTTCTTATCAAGGGTTGCCGAAAGGCGAAAAGGTGGCAATAGTGACTAATGCCGGCGGTCCTGGAATTTTGCTTACCGACTGGTTGTCAGAGTACAATCTAAAATTAGCCCAGCTATCGGATAAAACTCAAGTAGCCTTAGCCAAAGCAATGCCGGCAGCAGCTAATACTCATAATCCAGTTGATGTTCTGGGTGACGCCCTGGCCGATCGCTATCAAACGGCATTAGAATTGGTCGTCAAAGACAAAAACGTTGATTCGATAATTGTTGCTCTGACCCCGCAAAAAATGACGCAAATAAAAGAAACAGCGGAGATTATCGGCAAAATTGGTAGGCGATCCGATAAACCCATCATTTTGTGTTTTATGGGCGAAGAAAGGATCGTTGATAATCATTCAATTTTTTCTAAGTATTCTTTGCCACAGCTTAATTATCCGCTATCAGCGGTGCGGGCCCTGGCTGCCATGCGGCGCCAAAATTTATGGCAACAGCAAAAGGCGTTTAAATCCAATAGATTTAAGATAGTGAAATCTGCCGTAGCAAAAAAGATACTTGCTGGTAGTAATTTAACTGAGGAACTTTGTCGTAAAATTTTGGCAGAAAATAATTTCCCCCTACATTCCGCCGTTGCCGTCAAAAATTTGGCAGAGGCAATTAAAGTGGCAAAAAAAATTGGTTATCCTTTGGCCGTTAAGGTTATTTCAGAACAAGTAGTGCACAAATCAGATGTCGGGGGAGTAAAAGTAGGAGTGGCCGATGAGAAACAGTTGACAGCAGCCATTACTGAAATAGAGGCAAACATCAAATCCAAGGTCCCTAAAGCAAAAATCGATGGTTATTTGGTAGGGGAAATGGTGTCCGGCCTTCAAGTAATTCTCGGCATGAAGCGGGATCCGCAATTTGGTCCCTTGATTATGGTTGGTTTGGGTGGAATTTACACGGAAATTTTTAAAGATATTACTTTTAGGATTGCTCCTTTCGGGATTGATGAGGCCAATAAGATGATCGAGGAATTAAAAATTTATCCAATGATCAAAGGCGTTCGAGGACAAAAACCGTTGGATCAGAAAGCTCTAGCGGATCTGTTGGTAAAATTTGCTGATTTTTCTTTGGCGTATCCGGAAATAGCAGAAATTGATTTCAATCCCGTAATGGTTTTGGAACGAGGCAAAGGAGTGAAAATTGTTGATGTTAGAATGATGAAATAATTTTCGGCAGATGTTTAAATTTTTCTTAAATAAAATTACTAGGCAGTCGCAATCAATCACTTCGGCTGCCATTATTATTGGCGGACTTTCAGTTGCTAGTCGTTTGCTGGGTATTTTTCGTGATCGTATCCTAGCGGGTCAATTTGGTGCCGGCGACGAGCTAGATATTTATTATGCAGCCTTCCGTTTGCCGGACATGGTTTATAATCTTCTGATTTTAGGCGCGGTTTCGGCTGGATTAATTCCTGTTTTTACTGCTTTGCTAGCGAAACATAAAGAGGATGAGGCCTGGAAGTTAATTAATAGTATTCT
>MWBE01000013.1 GCA_002068915.1 Parcubacteria group bacterium ADurb.Bin326 | reverse complement strand
AGTTAACTCTGAGACTCGAGCCCCAGTAGAGAAGAACACCTCTAATATTGCCCTATCCCTAACCCCTGAAACCTCAGTCATGTCTGGCATGGACAACAAATGCTCAACTTGTTTGTATGATAAAAATTTTATCTGCTTATCTTTATCAGTCAATTTTGGCAATTTAATTTTTTCCGAGGGCATGGCCTCTATGTCCTTATCAGTAAAATAGTTAAGTAACTGCCTTAAAGCCCTCAGATAATAGCTTTGGGTGGTCTTTTTGAGGTAAAGACCCTTGTGATCCTTTTTGTGGGACAAATATAACCTAAAATCCCAAATATGCTTGTCTGTGAGCTCATGAGGCCTTATTTCGCTTAACTTATGATCTTTAAGCCAGCTAATAAAAACTTTAAGGAAATTGTGGTAATTACGGGAAGACATAGGGCTCAGGCCCTTCTCAACCTCACAATATTCAAGAAAATCGGGGATGTGTTTAATTAATGGCAAACTGGATTTTTTCATATTTTAAAGCTTATTTTTTAATATAGTACGACGATTATCCTCTGTTATACGAAGTTAACTATATTATAACAAAACCGTGAAAACTGTAAAGTTTCACGGTTATCCACAGATCGGACTATCTCCTCTACTTATAATAAACCTTATCCCCATTACGCAAATCTATATACTCAAATTTTTTACCCTTCAACTTTTGCGAGAGGATAGCAGTTAAGTTTTCTATCGACTGACTCATGGAGATATTGAGACTAAAATAAGCTCTCCAACCATCGGGAGATACTACGTTTACTTGATCTACTCCCCCGCTCTCATAGTTTTTAACCTTTACGCCGGCAGTATCCAATGCCTTATTCAATTCTAAAATAAAATTTACAAACCTGGCCGAAACTGGCTTGTCGCCAACAACAACATCTTGCATCACGTAAGCAGTAGGAAACTTTTGGCTATACTTACTTATGTCATCGGCTGACATTTCTTTGGTTATGGCGCCGGTAGAATCCAAAAAATACTGCGCCTTCAGGTTGTTGTAAATCAGATAGGCGGCCTTCTCCTCTACTCTAATAGTAACTCTGCGCCAGCCTTTTTCTATTTCCAACTTATCAAGCAAATACTTGCCGTTTATCTCTTTTTCTAAATTAGACTTTTTGAAAAAAAGCAAATTGCTACGAGGAAATACCAACCAAATTCTACCGCTCATTTTTTCTTTGGCTAAGGCCTGAATCTCCTCGGGATTAATCATGTCTGTCCCCTGCACCTCGATGATCTTTATCTTAAATAGATCACTATAAAGAATTAAATAAATTAAAAAAACAATCAGCAAAATGCGGACGTATAGTTTGGTATTAAATTTTGGCTTGGACTCAGTCTGGCGCTCAAAATAGGGGTTGTTGTAGGACTTATTAAAATAATCCCTTTTGACGTGGCGTCGGACTTTATTGCTGTGGTAGGAATAATCTTCGACCATTTTTGCCTAAATTAAAACAAAAATAATAAATAATAATTGACAGTTAGCGTTTTTACGGCTATAATTAGCAGTTAAGCGTAAATAAACGTAGCGACTAGCACATTGGCCACAATCTAAACCACTAGGAGTAAAGAGAAAATGACTGAGGAGAAATATTCTAATGAAACACTTACCTGGGCCTTGATAGCCTTCTTCAATGCCCAGCCTAAAATGGCCGAGGAATTCGGAGAAGAAATGGAGGAGCGACAGAGGGTCGATCTTCTGGACGCCCTGAAAAGACAAGAGTTGTCAGTATTCTCCCTGCGCTCGGTTGTAACGGTAGCGGCCATGCGATCTCAAAACGAAGAAGCTGCTGCTGGCCCGGTCGCCACCTTCGAGCGCCTCATTGGCGAGAAACTTGAAAACATCGCCGTCCCATGAACCGCGCCACGCGTCCTTTCCCGCCCCGTACCCTCGGGGCCTTTTTTATCGTGCTATTTTTTCAAAACCGCAATACTTTTGCAAAGCCTTAGGAATTACAATTGAACCATCAACTTGCTGATTGTTCTCCATTAAGGCAATCATGGCGCGACCGACAGCGATTGCGGTACCATTCAACATATATAGATAATCAGTCTTGCCTTCTTTCGACTTGTATTTAATGTTGAGTCCCCTAGCCTGATAATCAGTGCAATTAGAGGTAGAGGTAATCTCCGCCCAATCACCGGTCTCAGAGCCATCCTTAGCTGGCTTACCCGGCATCCAAGCCTCTAAGTCATAGGTTCTAATTGAAGGCCCGCCCAAATCAGCAGTGCAATGATCAACTATACGATATGGAATTTCTAAGCCATTAAAAATCTCTTTTTCAATCGATAAAATTTCCTGATGCGCGGACTCGGATTGCTTCGGCGTTACGTATTGGAACATTTCAATTTTGGTGAATTGATGGACACGGAACATACCCTTGGCAAACTTAGAATATGAGCCGGCCTCAGTACGAAAACAATGGCTGACAGCCACATATTTCTTAGGCAAATCCTCTTCGTTTAAAATTTCGTCTTTGTGATATCCGCCCATAGTAATCTCAGCGGTGCCCACCAAACACAAATCGCTATCAGTAATATTGTATACTTGGGTTGACTCGCCACGAGGATTGAATCCCAGTCCTTCGAGCACTTCTACTTTGGCCAAATCAGGAGTTGAAAAAGGAATAAAACCGTGCTTGCGCGCAGTCTCTAAAGCGTACTGAATCAATGCGAATTCCAAAACCGCCAACTCATTTTTAAGATAATAGAATTTGGCGCCTGAAACTTTGGTGGCGCGATCAAAATCAATTAAATCTAATTTTTCTCCTAGTTGAACATGATCCAATGGAGTGAACTCAAATTTATTAGGTTCTTTGACTACTTCCAAAACTGGATTATCTTCTTCGTTGGAACTAACCACAACATCGGGGTGGGTTAAATTGGGCACTTTGAGCCATAACTCCCTTAACTCCCCTTCTAATGGCTCAATTTGGGCCTCTAGCGCCTTAATTTCCTCGCCAACAGATTTCATTTTTTCAATAATTTCCGGGGTTGGCTTAGTTTTGCTGGAGGCATTACGCTCAGCACGCAACTCATCAATTTTCGCCACCACTTCCCTTCTCTTTTCATCTAATTCAAGTAGCTTATCAATATCAACTTCGACCAAACGATTTTTGCAATTCTCCTTGATTTTATCCGGATTTTCGCGGATGATTTTAAGGTCTAACATATTATTATTCCAAATTTATTTTTTCTGATTAATTACAAAAAATATAGAAAGCACTTATCAATTTAATTGGATGAACCACTTCCCCTCCAATAATAATTAAACTTATTATCAAATTGATATTTCTTTTCTAAGATTTCTTCTCGGTCGTCAGTAAAATTATACTCTATTTTATACAAAATTTTTCCCGTATTATATTCTACTACACCGCTTCCGGATTCTATTTCAGGCGCAGTATATTCATTTAATTTGGAATCAGAGGAATTATAATGATACTGATAGATGCAGCCTTTGAGAATTGGACTATAGACAATAAAGCTAGAATAAAAAGAATACCTATAACCAGGGTTGTTTAATTCTGCCTGTTTTTTCATTTTCTCCATTATGTTGTCAATCTTTAAAACTAATCCTTGGTGACACTCTTCGCTGCTGCTAAAATTAACCGGACTAATTTTATCAGGATACTTTGGAATAATTGAGTTAATAATTAATAAAGAAATTGTAATCAAAGCCCCTATAATAACAATAAATATAACTTTTGTAATAAAAATCTTGTCATTTTTGCGTCTTATACTGTCATCAATTAGCCAGCCAATAAGCCCGCCTAAAAATAAAAAATAAAAAAATCCAAAAAAACCTACCAAGAAAACAAAGGCGCCCTGGAGGTAGTCTGGGTCTCTAAAAATAATTTCGATTAAGGCGATCAGTGGATAAGTGATAATTAAAAAGGGCGCCGAAGGAATAACAAAACCTAAACATTCTAAGCCGCCACCACAATTTCTTCCTAAAACGACTGGCAAAAAAAGAACCAAAAAAACAGGTATACTAATTAATATGCCCCTTAACCAAAAAAGTTTTTCAGATTTAACCTCTGTTGTATTATTTGATAACATCTTATTTTTCAATTATCTCAATAGAGGTTATACTGACTGGATTAACCGGTTTAGACATTGCCCCGTCACCACCGATTGTGGTCTGAGCGGTAGCAATTTTATCAACCGCTTCCATGCCCTTTGTCGTTTTGCCAAAAATTACATAATTAGGAGGCAGCGGATAATCGGCATGCATAATAAAAAATTGCGAACCATTAGTATTGGGCCCGGCATTAGCCATAGCAATTGTGCCGCGACTATACTCTCCAGTAAACGGCTCATCATCAAATTGATAACCAGGTCCGCCAGCGCCAGTTCCAGTCGGATCACCACCCTGAATCATGAAATCTTTGATAACACGATGAAAAATTACTCCGTCATAAAAACCTTTCTTGGCCAGCCAAACAAAATTATTAACAGTAATCGGGGTCGCTTTAGCATTAAGTTCTAAAGTAATGTCCCCTGCCGTTGTATGCATGATAGCGGTATAAGTTTTGTTTTGATCAATGATCATTTCTGGCATATTTGATGTTTTATTATTTGTACTAGCATCTGATGAAACTGATTGGTCAGGATTCTCGGAGGTTGCTCCTTGGCTTACTTGGTCTTGCAAAGAAATTCCCGTATCCCCTGCCGGAACCGAGGTTTCGAAGGAATTACTTGTGGTGCCACAGCCAGAAAGTAACAAGGCTAAAATTGGTAAAATGAAGACAATCTTTTTTTGCATGGTATCTTTGATTATTCTTTATCTTTAGGTCTAAGTAGCGGAAATAACACAACATCGCGCAAATTATTCTGTCCGGTCAAAATAGCAACGGTGCGATCAATGCCCATACCCCAACCAGATATTGGTGGAGCGCCATGCTCAAGCGCCGTAATAAACTCGTCATCACCTTCCATAACTTCTGCCTCACCCCCAGCTTTAGCCGATTTCTGCCCATCAAAACGTTCTTTTTGATCAATCGGATCAACCAGCTCGGAATAAGCTTTGACAATTTCCCAACCATTTACCACCATCTGGAATTGATCGACAATATTATTGTCATCATCGTTGACGCGAGCCAAGGGCTGCAAATACTTCGGATAATGGTACAAAATTACCGGGCCGACCAATTTCGGGCGACTGACTTTCTTATACAAATTATCAACTAAGCCGGCCAAACTCATGTCGTCCATGTCTTCGAACTCAATTTTTTTAGCTTTAATGTCTTTTAATAACTTTTTGGCATCGTCGTATTCCATAATATCCAGTCCCGTGTCTTTTTTGAGCATTTCAATAAAATTAACACGCGGCCAAGGAGTTGTAAAATCAACTAATTGCTTCTTTCCTTCGCGATTTTCAATTTCAATTTTGTGCTCTAATCCAAGCTTGTCAAAAATATAATCAAACATCCTTTCAGTGAACTTGATGTTATCTTCAAAATTCCAATAAGCGCAATAATGCTCTAAGTGGGTATGTTCAGGCAAATGCGACGGATCAACTCCTTCATTACGGAAGGCCTTACCGATTTCAAAAATCTTTTCCATGCCACCAACAATTAACTCCTTGAGTGGCAATTCGTGCGAAATACGCAAAAACAAGTCAATATCCAAAGCATTGTTGTGTGTCTTGTATGGCGTGGCGGTAGCACCGGTGGCTTGATGTAGGAAGGTTGGAGTTTCAACTTCGCTAAAATTTTCTTGCCAATAGAACTCTCGGATAGCACGAATAAAATCGCTGCGGAATTGAAAAACTTTTTTAGACTCTTCATTCATTAGTAAATCCAAGTATCTCTGGCGATAGATAGTGTCAGTATCCTTTAGTCCATGAAACTTATCAGGCAAGGGCAACAGCGCCTTACCCAAGAATTCATACTCTTTGACCAAAATTGAGGTCTCCCCTGCTTTAGTGACAAAAACCTCACCAGTCACGCCAATGAAATCACCGATATCAAAATTATCAGCGAACCATTTGAATCTTTCTTCGCCGATTTCGTTGATATTAAAAACAATCTGACACTTGCCACTCCAATCTTGCAAATGGCAAAAAGCAATCTTGCCCATCGTGCGACGCGTCATGATGCGTCCGGCAGATTTAACTTTAGTCCTCTCTTTGGCAACTTTGGCGTCGACTAAATTATGTGTCTTGTCGAATTTTTCCGGATAAGGATTGACTCCGGCAGATTTGATTGCCTCCAAGCGCTTCAGGCGCATCAAACGCTCGTCAAAATCGTTAGCTTTTTCTTCTTGGACTGGTTGATTTTTGGGCATAACTTTGATGTTAGAATGTTTATATTTTACAAAAATCAGCTAAAAAAAGCAAATACTAAAAACCCCGCACTTAGGCGGGGCTTTAGTCAATTGAATTATTATAATCCTAAAATCATCCCTAATCCCAGCAAGCCATGTCCCAAGCCCATAATCACTACAATCCAGGCCAATGTTTTATGCCACTTCATGGGGTTTGGTAATTTACATTTGCCTTTGTTAATGCGAGAACCCGTGACTGTCTGAATAATCAACAGTAACAAGGTGAGAATTCCGCCATACATGATGGCAGGATAGCCGAAAATCGGCATCAGTGCGATTTGTGTTAACATATTTTTTAATTAAAAACAGCCACCTCAAAAAGGCGGCTATTTATTTATCTTCTTTTTTTCTTAGCTTTGGCGGCGTCACTTTTTTTCTTTTCATTTATCGCTTCCATGATTTTGCTTCCAACCTCCATTAACGGAGGAATATAGCTGGCTGTGCTTTCAACACGATTCTTTATGGTGTTAAGAATTTGATCAACAAAATCCATTTTCTTCTTAACGCTGGCAGAAACCAGCCAAAAATTGCGCAACATCATAGCGATGTAGAAGGTGGCCCATCCGACACAGAAGCCGATCCATAAAATGACGAATGATAGGACGATCCAGAAAACGTCCTTTGATGTGACAAGCATGGTATTTAAATTAAAATTTACCTTACGGCTATATTATAACTCTTTTTTAATTCCGCTACAACCTTATCATGAGTCGCTTGTGCTTCAGCCAGCTCCAAAGTCTTATTCAAGTCACGATAAACGACGCGTATCGCCAAGGCCTTCTTGCCTTCAGGCACTTTCTCGCCTTGATAAACAGAAAGGAAGCTGACTTTCTCAACTAATGGAGCGCCGGCATCAGAAGCGACATTAGCCACCTCGGCAAAAGCCACGACATTATCAATTTCCATGGACAGATCAAGTTCAATCGCCGGAAACTTAGCAATCGGATAGTAAGGCGCAACCGCTCGGGATTGCTCGGCCAGAGCAGCAAAATCCAAATCAATCACAACGACAGCTTTCTTGATACCGAAAGGGCTCAAAATCTTGTTATCAACAATTTTAATCTCGCCCAACTTCTTGCCGTCAGCCGAAATCTCCGCTCCACCATCAATATTTTTGAAAGATACTTTTGAAATATTCAATCGCTCAGCCAAACCGTCAAATAATCCCCTCGCCTCATCGGCGACAGCATCCACTTCAGCGCCATAACATGCGACGAGCAGCTTGAACGGTTCATTCGCTAAGTCATTAGCCCCAATCGGCAAATAGACTTTCGATAAATCAAATAATCTTCCTGCCGGATAAAATCCCTGGTTCTCGCTGATAACTTGCAAGACACCGGGCAACAACGATGTTCTCATGTATTCGAAATCAATGCTGAGCGGATTGGCAATCTTGATGTGTTCAGCCGGATTAATACCGCAGGCAGTAATTTGTTTTTCAGAAATGAAAGAATAAGTATAAACTTCGGTCAAACCGAAGCCGGCCAAAATGTCTTTGATCTTGTCCTCCAAGGCGTAATCGGCAGAATTGCCAACCTTCGGCAAAGCGCCGGTCATCAGTTCAGTCGGCAAATTATGATAACCGTGCATGCGAGCAATTTCTTCAATCAAATCGTGCTGACCTTCGATGTCGCCCACTCTCCACCACGGCACACCGACTTTCAATTCATCTTTCTTGGATTTAGTCGAGGAAACATCAAAACCCAAGGCAGTCAAATTATCTTTGATCTCGCCCGGCTTGATCTTCACACCCAAAGCGCGATTGACATTTTCCAAATCCAAAATGATTTCTTGTTCTTTGTGTTTATATGCTTTCTCATCAATTAACTTGCAAGCGATTTTGGCTCCGGCAAGTTCTTGTGCCAGCTCAATCGCGCGCAACAGGGCGGCAGTGACATTTTCAGGGCTGATTCCCTTCTCATATAGGGCGGAACTCTCAGAACGCAAATTAAGGGCTCTGGAAGTCTTTCTGACCGATACTGAATCAAAGTTAGCGCATTCAAAAACAATGGTTTTGGTCTCGGCGGTGGC
>MWBE01000012.1 GCA_002068915.1 Parcubacteria group bacterium ADurb.Bin326 | reverse complement strand
TGCCTATTCACTACTCTCGCAAGCCGATGACGTCAACTTTGGCGGCAACATCGAACCGGATCGGATTTTTATCGAGCCGGTAAACGTCGTCGTCTGTCCCGGACTGATTGGCAACATGATCATCAAAACCGGCGAGGGAGTGCTCAATTACTTGGGCACCAAATTCGGACCGCTTTGGAGGATTATGTCCTTCCTCCATGCGCATCACAAACGCATGGACGCCAAGGAGATTGGCGGAGCCATCTGTCTTGGATTTGACGGGATAGTGATCATCGGCCATGGTAAGAGCGATCCGATGGCGGTGGCCAATGCTATTCGTCGCGCTCGACTCGAGGTTGAAGCCAACATCACCGGCAAAATCAAAGAGCGCCTTCTCTCTTAGATCGAAACAACCGACGCACCTTGCGCCGGGAGCACGCACTGCTCCCGGCCATTTTTTTACAAAAAAACGGGAGTTACCCCGTTTATAATTCCGCTTTTTGAATTTTTATATCCTGTTTCAACCAGCGTTTAGCAATTTCTTGGAATTGACTACCGACATCGGTAGTAAAATACTCTTCCTTACCCGACCAATCAAAATTACTATCGTTTTGAACACGATCGACTAGCATGGCAATTACCGCTTCAGCCGGATCAATCAATTTCACTCGTCGACCAATCTTGTCTTGTATTACTTGCCGTAACAACGGATAATGAGTGCAGCCCAAAATAAGTGTGTCGATACTTTTTATCTTAAGCGGAGCCAAATAACAGCGCGCTATCATTTTTGTTTCCGGCCGTCTGACACAATTCTCTTCCACCAGCGGAACAAACAAAGGACAAAGCTGGTTAAAAACTTTCAAATCTTTATTGATGTTTAGAATCGCCTGCTCATGCGCTTTGCTGCCGACTGTCGCCCTAGTACCAATAACGCCAACACGCCCCTTGGTTATCTTGACTGCCGCCTGAACTGCCGGAGTAATCACTTCAAAAATTGGCAAATTATAATTTCTTTTCAAATAATCCCCCGCCAATACCGAGGCCGTGTTGCAAGCAACAATAATAGACTTAGCCCCCTTGCTTATCAAAAAATCAACATCCTCTTGAGAATACCTCTGGACGATTTCCTGGCTGCGATTGCCATATGGCGTTCGCGCATTGTCGCCCAAGTAAACAAATGACAACCCGGGCAATCGTTTTTTTAACTCTTTAATTACGGTTAATCCCCCCACTCCCGAATCAAATACGCCTATCATAATTTTATTAAGTATAAAGTGTGAAGTATGAAGTACTACTTCATATTATAATAAAGGGAGGATATCTCTCCTCCCTCATAACCCTATTTATCCTTGCCCCAGAAAGCATCGGCCTCTTTTTCCATCGCATCTAGGCGAGTGTAATAATCAGGAAATTCATTCAAATGCGCCAAAGCGATTTTTCCTGTTGTAAATGGGCCGTCATTGGTCACGTTAGTTTTAGGATCACGGGTGCCATGTTCCAATTCAACGTCCATACCCATCCGAAATTGTTCAACGTCAAATTTGGACCAATCAACACCAAGCCTTTCCCCGATTTCTTTTGCTTCCTCGACCGTAAATACTTGTTTAGCCATATATTTATTTTATTATTCCTAACAATTCTTTTTTAACTTTATCCAAAACCTTGATGCTTTTAGCCTCTACGTTGAGGCGAACTAAAGGCTCGGTATGCGATGGCCGAATGTTAAAAAACCATTCTTTGGATTTAGCTATTACCGATAGCCCATCAATTTCAACAAAAGACTCGCCTTCAAAGTGCCGTTTAATTTTTGCCTTCAATTTATCAAAATCTTTTACCTTAATATTAATTTCTCCGGATATCGGAAAATTTTTTCTAAAATCAGCTACGGCTCTGGATAATTTCAACTTCTTAATCTGAAGATATTCTAAAATCAGCAGCGCCGGCAGAATCGCCTCACTATAGACATAATTGGATCCACCTTTGGCCCAAGAAAAGCTGAACATAAAATGTCCCGAATTCTCACAACCAAAAATAATTTTTTTGGCTTCCATTGTACGAATGATATTGGTATAGCCGCTACGGTGAGAAATAACCTTTCCGCCGACTTTCTCTATGATTTCCTTTATTCCCAACCCCAATCGAGCATCAACAACCAATCTTTGATTTTTCTTTTTGCCGAGAACAATCTTTGATAACAGGCAATTAATATAGTATGGCTCTACGAACTCTCCGTTCTCATCGATAAAAATTGCCCTATCAGCGTCACCGTCAAAAATAACTCCGACATCAGCCTTAAACTTTTTAACTTCTCTAATTATCGAAGTACGATTTTCTTGAAGCATTGGATTTGGCCCATGATCGGGATACTGGTCGCCGGCATGAAAATTAATACGACGCGAATAAATCGGCAAGTCGGCAAATACTTCCTCGGCCAACCTCGCCCCTGAGCCGCTAGAGGCATCTAAAACCACTTTTAGTCCATTCAGTTTTCTAAAATCAATAATCGACTTCAAAAACTTCTTATATTCAGATGAGATAGAAATAAATTCTACTTCTCCTCTAAGGTTATTAAGGTTACTAACTTTAACTTTGGCGGCTAACTTAGCAATCTTGTCTAAATCATTAGACATTCCAAAAGAACGGCCATGGGAATCGCAAGTTTTGATTCCAGTCTGCCCAACCGGAGAATGAGATGCGGTTACCATGCAACCGCCATCAAATTTCCTAACTCCAACGGCAAAAAATAATTCGGGGGTAGCACATATTCCTAGACTATAAACCTTAACTCCGGCCTTGGATAATCCAGACACTAAAGCCCAGAAAACGTTTTCCGACTCGAGTCTGGCGTCACGGCCGACAACTATTTTTTTCGCTTTAAGAAATTTGGCAAAAGCAAATCCCAGGGCATAAGCCGATTTTTCATCAATCTCCTGCGGATATTTGCCGCGGATATCGTATTCTCTTAGAATATTAGGATTTATTTTCATCTAAGTATTTATTTATTTGCTTGACATCTTCCAAATCTTTGGTTCGACCATACGCTTCTTTCCATTTTTTAACATTTTCCAATTTAACATAACGAACGCCATCAATAATATCGGCCGAATCAATCAATTCTTCAACGTCCGAAAACCAAGGCAACCAGTTGCGAAAGATGGATAACTTTCCGATGACAATTTCTTTGTCTGATTTAACATTCTCCGGATACTTGTCGGCTAATTTTTTCCACGCACCTTCTCGAGCAATGGCATCAATGTCATCATTTTCTCTCATGCCCCTGATTACCATCGGACCGCTACCAAAAATAGCAAAGTCTTCTGAAGATAGATTTAAAGCTAAAAATTCTTCTAAATATTTCATGCTTTTATTTTATCATTTTTTGACAGCTACGGCTAACAGATTGCAACCAGTAATAATACTCGCCCGTTCTCCCTGCTTATTTTCAAAATCAAGCTTTTCAACCTTAAATCCCACCTCCTTAAGCAGCTGCTTCATTTCTCTCTTTCGGAAAGAATGCACGTAGCGCAAATTATCTCCCGCCAAAGGCTTCCAGGGCACGAAGGCATCAGACAATCGCCAAACACCGCGCTCAAATTTTTCTTTATAATCCAAAAAATACTTCCAATAACGTAATTTCTTACGATCGCCGAAAGCTTGCCAGAGATTCCAATTAGAAATCACTAGCCGTCCGCCTGATCGCAATGAATTATAAACATTTTTGAGAGCCTTAATTCTCAGTTCCTTAGTCGGTATATGATGTAGGACAGCCATCATCAACACCAAGTCAAATTGATTTTGATAATCAACAGTTAAAGCATCACCAACCTCGAACTTAATCCATGGCTGATCAGTAAATCTCTGCTTAGCAATTTTGATAAGTTCTTCACTATTATCAATTCCCAAATATTTTATTTGTGAATCGGCAAAAATCTCGGCCATACGTCCATTGCCACAGCCCAAGTCCAAGACTTTATTGCCCGGCTTGACGTATTGATTGAATCCGCCGAACCCCTGCCACCATTTGCCGCGGGTATCAGAAAAATCAGGCGCAATCGCGTTATATATCTCCTTGGTTTGTTCTAATATTTTTTGTGTTTTTTCGCTTTCCATATCAGGTTTACTTTAGCATTTTTACTGTTTTTTGACAAAAATAAAAGCGCCGGATTTCCACCGGTGCGGCGCATCAAAGTCGCCAAGCCAGACTATTCGAGTCTAGCCACGGAAACGGCCTTGCGCTTGTAATTCTTTAAGGCCGGAACGGCCAGCGCTTCAGGGACTTCGTCTAGAGAATTCAGCAGAACGACTTCTCTGCCAAAGAATTCACCGTCGCAGGCATATCTCAAATCTTCGCCTTTTGCGAAATCAATTTGGAAGATTTGTCTGACTTCTAGCGTGTTATTTTCAGCATCGAAGTATGCCAGACAATTATCCACGCGATCAACTTCTACGCCGTTGACGTAAAAAGATACCGAGTCGGATTGGACAGCTGAGTCAACCGGCTTAAGAGAAACCAGCTCAACATCCTCCGCTCCTTTGATTGCTTGCAACAATGCTCGAGCGAAGTATTGACCTTTTTCTAATAAGTCCTTGGCCTTCCTGTCTGCCTGTTGGAGTTTGAAATCGATGACATCATCACCCGATTTTCCACCCCAACAGAAACCGAGCGACTTATAGCGGACCCGATTATTCGAGCGTACCGACTTGAGGATAACCAATTCTTCATTGGTTTCCTCCCTGATTGTGGCAGACATAGTTTTGTCGCATCTGCCAGCCGGCCCAGTCATAAGGCCGGCGTCAGTCGGCGCTGACAAATCTCTTTTTAGCAGCAGCAACTTGCTCGACCCACCCTGCCTGATCCAGAGAAAACTACCCCCGGAAATTAAACTCAACTCGCCCACTTCCTGATCGCGTAGTTCTTTCACGGTAGGGCAATTAACAAGCCCAAACTCTTGACGAATCGCGTCATTAAGCGCGACGACCGGATAGTCATCCATGACATCCAACCGCCAATGACTTCCTTCACGGGAGATTCTCCCAGCGACGAAGACCTTATCAAACCCCGGCTCCCCGAATTTTATCGGGTTCATTAGTAGCTGAGCCGAGCGTTCGACCATCTTCGAGTGACCAACCCCTAAGGGCTGCGATCCATGATCCATAGCAAGTCCTCCATGACTTTGCTAATCGTTCATTTTAGGCAACATCAACAGGGAAATCCCTTTTGTCTAAAGAACGATTAAGTAACATTGATTTATATCACATTTATGCTATACTGTCAACTACCGCATATGACAAGAACCCAGCTAAAATTAATCGTTTTAGAAATAGCCAAAAACTCTCCAACTTCTGAGAGAGAACTATTCAATTTGACTCGAACTGAGGCCGGCAAACTTAAGCTTCCCTCGCCGGAAAAATCTTCGCTACTGGCTGCCTATCGCCAACTACTCAAAGCCGGAAAAATAAAACAAAACAAAACACTTGAGCAACTGCTAACCAAACGTGCCGTCCGCACCATGTCCGGAGTAGCTGTCATTTCGGTTTTGACCAAGCCACATCCCTGCCCCGGCAATTGTCTTTTCTGTCCGACCGAAAAAAATATGCCCAAGTCATACTTGAGCAATGAGCCGGCAGTGATGCGCGCCATCTTAAACGACTTTGATCCATACCGCCAAGTAACGATGCGTCTTAAAGCCCTACAAGCCAATGGACACGCCACCGACAAAATCGAATTAATTGTGATGGGCGGTACTTGGAGTTATCACAACAAACAATATCAAACTTGGTTCATCAAACGCTGTTTTGAAGCTCTCAACGGCCGTACCGCCAAGACGCTCGCTGTCGCACAAAAGAAAAATGAAACTGCGAAGCATCGCTGTATCGGCCTGACTTTGGAGACTAGGCCTGACTATATAAACGCCGCCGAAATTAAACGTATGCGCGAACTCGGATGTACTCGCGTCGAACTCGGCATCCAGCACACTGATGACAAAATCCTTAAGCTGAATCGCCGTGGCCACACTGCCCAGCAAAGCATCGAGGCCATCAAACTGCTCAAGGACGCCGGATTTAAAATCAACCTGCATCTGATGCCGAACTTATACGGCTCCACTCCGGCTCAAGACCTAAAAATGTTCAAACAGCTATATTCCGATGGCAACTACATGCCGGACATGATTAAAATTTATCCTTGTGTCGTCAATGAATTCGCTGACTTGTATAAATTGTACAAACAAAAAAAATACAAGCCATACACCGACAAGCAATTATTAGAACTACTTAAGAAAATTAAAAAAATCACGCCGCCTTGGGTGCGTATCACGCGACTGATCCGTGACATTCCCGAGGAATCAATTATTGCCGGCAATAAAATCACCAACTTGCGTCAACTATTGCAAGAACAGGCCGAGCAAGAAGGTTGGTCGTGTAAGTGCATCCGTTGTCGCGAGGCTGGTCATCAGCCAACGCAATCAGGCAAAGCCAAATTCGACAAAATAGAATACCAAGCCAATGACGGCATCGAGTATTTCCTTAACTTCGAGTCTTCTGACAAAAAAGTGTTATATGCTTTCCTGCGTTTGCGCCTGCCTAACAACACACAAAAACCAATTTTACCAGAACTAGAAAACGCCGCCCTAATCCGCGAAGTGCATACTTACGGCCAACTAACGGGTTTGGGACAATCAGGTGAAGTGCAGCATTTAGGATTAGGCAAAAAACTCTTATTTGAGGCCGAAGAAATTGCCCACAAAAGCGGCTACAAAAAAATTGCTGTCATTTCCGGCATTGGCGTTAGAGAATATTACCAAAAAAACGGCTACCACCTCGAAGGAACCTACATGGTAAAAAACTTAAAATAAAAAACCATCAATAATCTTCCCAATGATTGCGCGCCTAATGTCAAAGAAGTGATTAATGCCTACCTAACAGAAAAACAGTCCATAAATTAATGCTTTAGATAACAAAAAATCCCGCGGTTGCGGGATTTTTTGTTATTTGATTGGCCGTATAAAACAATGCCGGAAAACGGCTACTAGGAAAAAATTTATTTGGTTTTACTCAGAAGCTGCTTCAGTAGTTTCTTCTGCGACTGGCGCTTCAGCCTTAACTGAACCACCCTTACCCTTCAAAGCGTCTTTAAGATTCTTGCCAGCTTTGAATTTGGCAACTACTACGGTCGGGATCTCAATCTTTTCCTGCGGATTGCGAGGATTGATTCCTTCCCTGCCCTTGCGAGCGCGAGCTGAAAAAGTTCCGAAGCCGGTCAAAACCACTTCGCCTCCTGCCTTCATTTCGGCAGTAGCGATGTCAGTAAAAGCCTCTAGGGCCTTTTCCGCCTGAGCCTTGGTGATGCCGACTTTATCGGCAACGCGTTGAGCCAACTCTGCTTTATTCATATTTTTATTCGTAAGACAAATCTCTCTTTACGAAAGATTCGAATTAATTTTTTATTTTACTTCTACGAGCTTGCTGATCCTTTCAATCTTTACGGTCTTTCCCTGGCGCGGATCGATTTCTAAATAAACTGCATTTAAAACTGCTTCTCCGTGAGCCGGCAAATCGTGTTTTTTGGATGACTTGCCAGTCCCCAAAAACATATTTAGCACCTGTTGCCGATCTGAACCGATAATCGAATTCTTGTAACCAACCATTCCGGCGTCACTAATAAATCCCGTACCTCCCTCTAAAATCTGCTCGTCGGCTGTTTGGACATGAGTGTGTGTACCGATTACGGCAGCCACTCGACCATCGAAGTAATGAGCTAGGGCGGCCTTTTCCGAAGTGGCCTCGGCATGAAAATCCACCAAATATAAGGCTTTTCTATCTTTGGCCACTATTTTATCAAGTATGGAGAAAGGACTATGCACTTTTTCTTCAATAAACACCCTCCCTAATAAGTTTACCACGATTAGCCTATTTTCGCCAATTTTAAATTCCATGCAACCCTCGCCTGATTTGGCGCTAGGATAATTGGCTGGCCGGATAATCCGATTGTCGAAATTATCCAAAACTTCATCACTACCGGCTTTTTCCCAGGCGTGGTTGCCGGAAGTAAAGCCATCGACTCCTGCTTCGCGCATTTCATCCAAAGTTTTTTGCGTGAAGCCGATGCCGTGCGCCAAATTCTCCGCATTGGCTATTACTAAATCAGGTCGATACTTTTTTTTCAGGTTAGGCAACTGCAAAGCTACGGCATTGCGGCCGATCTTGCCAACTATGTCTGCTATGAAAAGTATTTTTATCATTTGCTTTTTAAATCTTTCTAAAGCCTAAACTATCTAGCGTATTCGATTACACGCTTTTCTCTGATGACATTAACTTTAATTTCTCCCGGATACTTGAGTTCGCCTTCGATTTTCTCAGCAATGTCTTTGGCCATCTTGATAGCGCTCAAATCATCGACATCGTCAGGAGAAACAAAGACGCGAACCTCACGTCCAGCTTGAATGGCATAAACTCTATCAACTCCTTCAAAAGATTGAGCGATATTTTCTAATTCTCCCAAACGCTGTAAATAATTCTCGTAGGAATCTTTTCTAGCGCCCTCGCGAGCTCCAGAAATAGCGTCGGCAACTTTGACGATCAAGGCCTCCAAGGTGCTTGGCTTATCATTATGATGTTCCAGTACTCCGGCAATAATATCGTCACTGATACCGAATTTTTTACAAATATCGCGTCCGATTTCCGGATGAGTTCCTTGCACTTCGTGATCAACTGCTTTGCCGATGTCGTGCAATAAGCCTGATTTTTTAGCTACGGCAACATTAGCGCCCAATTCTGCTGCAAGCATTCCTGAAAGAATTGAGACCTCCATCGAATGATTAAGGATGTTCTGTCCGTATGAGGTACGGTATTTCAAACGTCCGATAATTTGAACCAATTTAGGATCAAGTCCGGTGATACCTAATTCATACAAAGCTCCTTCTCCAGCCTTCTTGATATCTAAAGCAATTTCCTGCTTGGCCTCTTTGATAGCATCTTCGATGCGGGCTGGATGGATGCGTCCGTCAAAAATCAATTTCTCGATAGTTTTTTTGGCCACCTGTCTTCTGATTGGAGAGAAAGAGGATAAAGTAATGGCCTGCGGCGTATCATCAATGATAATTTCGACGCCAGTCAATTGCTCGATAGTTTTGATGTTTCTGCCTTCACGTCCGATGATTCTGCCCTTCATTTCATCGCTTGGCAAATCAACTGTGGAGGAAGTTGTCTCGGCAGCGTGAGATGAAGCGCAACGCTCGATCACAACCGACAAGACTTCTTTGGCCTTCTTTTCCAATTCCTCAGAGGCTTCCTGTTCTAACTTACGAATACGGTTAGCTAAGGATTCGGAAACCATCTTCTCGGCATTATCCATCAAAACTTTTTCCGCCTCGGCTTTAGTCAAGCCGGCAATTTTTTCCAGCTTAGCCAGTTGCTCCTCGCGAATTTTGGCAATCTCTTCCTTGGTCTTGTTAATTTTTTCAGCTCGATCGGATAAATCCTGCTTCTGATTCTCCAAATCTAAAATCTTCTGATCAAACATGGCCTCGCGCTTTTCTAGACGCGCCTTGGCGCTATCCATTTCCTGCTTGATCTGCTTAGCTTCAACTTTAGCCTCATCCAAAACTTTCAGAGACTTTTCTTGCGCTTGCAACAAAATTTCTTTCTGCTTGGCTTTAGCATCAGTCAAGGCTTTTTCAATTTTTGCCTCGATGCTGTCTTTCTTGTACTGAGCCAACTGTCGGCGCATCAAATAACCCAGGCCGAAGCCTGCTGGCAACGCCACTACGGCTACTATGGCCGCAATTATTATTTCCATATGTTTCCTTTTCTGCCAAGAAAAGGACGCTGATTTTCAATAAAATCGAGAGAATGTAACCGGGACACCAAAAGCAAACACCTGCCGTTTTCTAGCGACAGGAGATTATTTCCTTGTTTCCAACCCGGTGAGAAGTTTTCATTTTGTGAAAAAATAGCTAAATTAGGATAAACTCCTTATTCTATCGAATTCCATCAGAAACATCCTTTACTTGATTTGATTATTAATTACTGGCTCTATCTTACCACAAAACACCCTTTCGGTCAAATAGGCTAAAAGCAACGAATTGGGGCTGGACGGCAACCGAAACTACTTCCGATTCCAAAACATTTCAAACATCAGCTTCATCGTGGCATTAATCTCGGGACTGCGAATAATGATTCCCACCAGCTCGCGCGGACTAAACGAAACAAAGGCCACCTTCTGGCGGTAGATGTAAATCCCAACTGTAAACGGGTAGTCTTTTTTAGGCCAATAATAAACCTCCTCAAACTCTTTTTCGTGCTCGATCTTGCGATTATTAAGTTGCCAGTCTTCTTTGAAATTAATATTGATACGACGCAGTCGCATTTTATTTTTGATGCGACGCGGTTCCCAAGAGCTAATCAAATAATCAAGGACTTTGGGCGCAATCATATCACGGGGCGCGGCCAGAGCTAAGATGTCTCCAGGCTTCTTGATAATATCTTCATAAATTTGTTGCAATCCAGAGACTCCTTCAAAAATTCTAATGGCCGGCTTGCGCGCTGAAACATTTTTGATCGCCTCCAGATCCGGCAGGATTTGTCGCAGAACATTATTCTTTTGCTCCAAAAATAATAATAAATTCTCCGGCTCTTGTACGGAAAAAATCCGACGCTTGCCTTGCTGGCTGACATTTACCAACGACTTCTCTTTTAAATCCTCGACAACCTCGTAAACAGTGCTGCGCTTAATGCCGGAAACTTTGGCCAACTCGACTATGGTAGCCGGTCCGGTTTGTAACCCGGCCAAATAAACTTTGGCTTCCTTGTCATCAAGTCCGATATTTTGCAGGTATTGTTCTAATAACATATATTAATTATTAGCTTTATTTTATTTAAAAAAATATCTTCTAAAAACTTTCTGCCACGATTTTTATGCTTTTATTATATATTATGTCGGTTTTTTCGTCAACATTTATATGAGGCTTAATTTAGCTAAAAAATCTTTATTTAAAGCTGTTTTATCCCCCATTTTTTGCTTTTTTATTAATATTTAATGTCAGGATTATTGACAAAATTGTTTTTTCGCGCTATACTGCTTGCGAAAGATATGAAAAGTATGAGAAACTCAAGCAACAAAAAGAAAAAAATAAGCAAGCCAAGCCTAAAAAAGTTCGGCATCAACTCCTTTGTAAAAACCGTCCGCTAAACAGCGGGCGGTTTTTTTGACAAGTTGAAAAGCACCTTACAACCCCAACAACACAATAAGAAGGAGAGACGACATGAAGAACCTGAAGCAAATCGTACTGACCGGCGGACCTTGTAGCGGAAAAACGACCGTCCTTAACGCCATCAAAAAACGCTTCGGCACTGCGGTGGTGGCGGTACCGGAAGCGGCGACCATCCTCTTTAGCGGAGGCTTCCCGCTACCCGGCCGCGACCTAGATTGGTCTCCCGAGTGGCAGCGGGAGTTCCAGTCTACCATCTGCGCCCTGCAGAACGCGCTAGAGAAGACGCATCAGATGATTGCCACCACTCGCGGAGCTCGACTGCTTGTCTGCGACCGAGGCCTGCTCGACGGCGCCGCCTACACGCCGGGCGGCAGAGACGAGTTCCTGAGAAGCTACGGCGTAGATGAGACAGAGGCGCTCGACCGCTACGCGATGGTGCTCCACCTCGAGTCGATGGCGGTGGCCAAGCCCTGGCTCTACGGCAAAGCCAACAACGAGAGCCGCTACGAGAGCCTCGAGGAAGCCCAGGCGCTAGACGGCCGCACCCGGCAAGCTTGGGAAAAGCACCCCGACCACCGCGTACTTGGCGGCGCACGAGAACTAGAAGAGGTTATCAACGAGGCGATCAAGCTAATCGCCGAACAACTGGAGGAACAGCAATGAAAACTGCAACTGCTCGAGCCGAAAACGTGGTTGTTCTCAGGCTGGCAACCACGATCAAGGCGCAAGCCCCCAGCCAGACCACCGCAAACCCTCCCGCAACGGCACCAACCGGCTCCTTCTTCCACTGCAGGCACGGCCGGCCGGAACACCACCGCTGCCCGCAGTGCGAAAGCGAGTCGCAGAACCTGCCGGGGTTCTTCGACGACTAGAGTACCGACCTGAGCAAGTCGCAAAATTGCTCCCCCGATCTTCGAGTGCGTACTCGAACTGATGAGACCAAAAGGTCGAAATCGGCAAGCACCTTAAACAAAACCCAACAAGGAGAAACGTCATGGAAATCGAACGCAAGTGGAAACTGAATCAACTCCCCGAAAACCTCGAGAGCGCCAACCAAGCCGAAATCAAGCAGGGCTACCTCTGCATCGAGAACGGCGAGCTGCGACTGCGCAGCAAGAACGGGCGGTGCTTCATGACCGCCAAAGGCGACGGCAGCCTCTGTCGCGACGAATGGGAGACGGAGATACCCGAGTGGGTGTTTCTCCAGCTCTGGCCTCAGTGTCAGAGCCGAGTCTTAGAAAAGACTCGCTACTCCCTGCCGTACGGTGACCTCACCTTGGAAATCGACGAGTACCGCGGAACTCTCAGCGGACTTGTCGTGCTCGAGGTGGAGTTTGCCAGCGAAGCAGAGGCCGAGCAGTTTGACGTCACTGCCGTCGCCGCCAGCGCTCTCGACGTCACCGCAGACAAGCGGTACAAGAACAAATCCCTCGCGGCAAAGGGGTTGCCGTAACCCAAAAACAAACCGGGATCGATGGTATCGGTCCCGGCTCTTATTTTTTAAATCTGATTTTTATAATCGCCTCGCTTGCCTTCCCGCGACAAAACTTATCCAACAATCTTATCAATGATTCCATACTCAATTGCTTCCTCCGGCGACATATAGTAATCGCGATCCGTATCTTTTTCAATCTGGCTCAAACTGCGATTGGTATGATTGGTTAAAATCTTGTCTAGCTTGGCTTTGATTTTCAAAATATGCTCGGCGCGAATTTTGATGTCAGTCGCCTGACCCTCAGCTCCGCCCATGACTTGATGAATCATGATCTCAGCATTAGGTAAAGCGAAACGCTTCCCTTTGGCGCCACCGGCAAGAATCACCGCACCCATCGACGCAGCCGTACCGACGCAAATTGTCGAGACGTCAGCTTTGATGTGTTGCATGGTGTCATAAATCGCCAAGCCGGCAGAAACTGAACCACCGGGAGAATTGATGTATAACTTGATATCACTCTTGTCGTCTTCATTATCCAAAAATAACAACTGAGCCACCACTGTATTGGCAATGGCATCATCAATCGGCGCGCCCAAAAAAATAATCCTGTCTTTGAGTAGACGCGAATAGATATCATAAGCGCGCTCACCCAAACTGGTTTTCTCTAATACTGTAGGAATTAAATACATATTTTTATCTTATACTAATTATACTACCACCAATTCACCGTCTTTTTCAATCACCTGCCAATTGACAGTAAATCCCGCCGCTTTTTGGTGTCCGCCACCGCCAAATATCCCACAAAGCTTGGCGAGATCAACGTCGTCACGTTTAGTACGCCAGCTAGCCTTGACTTTGTCCGGATAAAGATGAAAAACCGCTGCTGCCGACACTTCAACAATTACATTTAAAAAGCAAGAAAGTCCTTCGAGCTCTTCCTGCTTGGCTCCGAATTTTCGGAAATCATCGTCTTTGATATAGGTGTAGGCAATATTTAGTTCTTCATTTACTTTCAGCCGCGATAAAGCCTCACCCCACAACTTCAATCCGCCCAGAGATTTGTTACGCATAGCGTAGTCTATGACCTGATGAACTTTAACTCCTTTTTTAACCAACTCAGCAGAAATCAATATTGCCTCAGAGCTAGTGGCGGCATTACTGAATCCGTTGGTGTCCGCCAAAATTCCAGCCAACAAACAAGTGGCAATGGCGCGATCAACCGGATGTCCGATTGCTGACAAGTAGTGATAGACAACTTCACAAGTCGAGCTGGCATGCGAATCAATAAGATTTAGGGAAGCAAATCCTGAATTACTAATATGATGATCGATTACGGCGGTTAACTTGCCAACCAAATCCTGTTGTGTTAGCCCTGCCCGATCAACGGAAGCGCAGTCAAGAAAGATAATCAAATCCCAACGCCTGTCAAAAATAGAAGGGTCGGCGCCAAGATCCTCGCTACCCGGCATAAAAGAAACATACTCTGGAGCGCTGTCGGGAGTATAGCAACTAACTTTCTTGCCCAGACGCAGAAGATAAGACCGGAAAGCCAAAACCGAGCCGATAGCATCCTGATCGGGATGCGCATGACCCACCAAAAGAATCGAATCCGCGCCGGCAATCATTGTCTGAAATCTTTTAAAAAGGTTATCTTTCATGTTTTGAGTTTAGTGATTAATTGTAGATGATTTACTCTTGTCTGTCAAATGTGGTAAAATGTCAGAAAGACAAACATTATGAAAGGATTAGACAATCTTCTATCTATTGCCAAGCTCGACCGACAACAAGTCGCCGAGTCGCTGGCCATGTTTCCGGAACAACTGCTCTCGGGTTGGCAAACATCGAGCGCCGTCAAACTTCCGCCGACTTACAAAAAAACCGCGGAGATTATTTTTTGCGGTATGGGCGGATCCAATCTCGCTCCGGAAATGTTGCGCGATATTTATGGGGCAGAAATAGATAAGCCGATAATTCTGGTTAGAAGTTATGACCTGCCGTCTTTTGCCTCAAAAAATAGTTTGGTTATTGTCGCCAGCTATTCCGGCAACACTGAAGAACCGCTTTCCTGTCTCAAACAAGCCCTGAAGATAAAGGCCAAAACGATTGTTGTGACCGGTGGCGGAGAAATGCTGGCTCTAGCTCAAAAAAATAAATTGCCGGCGGTCAAAATAGACGTGAAACTCAATCCTTCCGGACAACCTCGCTATGGTCTGGGACTACAATTAGGAGCAATGCTCGGACTACTAAAAAATCTCGGAAAAATCAAACTGAGCGAAAAACAAATCAAAGAATCTTGCCAAAGAATCCAAGTCGTGGGAACCGAACTGTTGCCAGCCATCAAGACAGAACGAAACGCCGCTAAACAATTGGCCTTGGCCTTAGCGGAAAAAACAGTTTTTATAGCCTCCGGAGAACACTTGAAAGGCAACGCTCGAGTTTTAGCCAATCAAATCAACGAAAGCGCCAAACAACTGGCCATGCCCTTCCACATCCCTGAGTTAAATCATCACTTATTAGAGGCTTTTTCCTATCCCCGACAAACAATCAAAAACTGCGTCTTAGTCTCACTGACTTCGCCGATTTATGACTCAAAAATCCAAAAAAGATTTTTGGCTACAGGCAAAGTTTTTCATCAACTCAAAATCAAACATTTGATGCTGGAGTCATCCGCCGAAAATCGCCTGGACTCGGCTTTAGAGATTTTGGCCTATGGCAGTTGGACCAGCTTCTATCTGGCCATGCTCAACGGCAAGAACCCCGCTTCAATTCCCTGGGTTGAATCGTTTAAGAAAGAATTGAAGACTTAATTAAATTACAAACAAATAAAAAAACCGTCGAATAAGCTTGACGGTTTTTTTGCTAACAAAAATCCCGCCTCAAGAGACGGGAGCTTTGTTAAACTAAACTATTTTTTAGCCAGTGGTGTTTCCGGAAGCAACATTGGCTAAGTTTATCATCACAAACTGAGCAATGGCATAAGCAGCAAAAACGATAATCAAACCAATAACCGCCTGCTTGATCATGTCCTTGGCCTTATCAACTTTTTTGGAATCGCCCTGGGCAGTAGTCCAGATAAATCCGGCGTAGATAATCAGAACTACCAAGATTAATCCTAGCATTCCTAATACTACATTGACTCCGGCTCCAATCATTTTAGCTAAAGCATTTTGATCGGTGTTGGCGCCAAAGGTTGTTCCCAATTGGGATTTTCCTAATTGGCTGTTTTCTCCGCTAACGGTATTACCTAACGTTTGCGCTCCAACAGCCAACGGCACCAATAGAATCGCCAAGATGGCAAAAGAAGCTAAGTGCTTGCCATACTTTTTTAAAATTCCTGACATAATAGTTTGGAATTAATTGTTATTAATTATTTAAAATTTATCTTTTAAAAACTTATCGGGTATACCCTGCTCCCGCTAAAGCGGCCACCACAAAAGCCTGAACAGCATAGGCGGCAAAAACAATCGCCAAACCTATGACTCCATTCTTGAGCATATCCTTGGCCTTGTCAACTTTCTTGGTATCGCCTTGAGCCGTAGTCCAAATGACTCCGGCATAAACAATGATTACCAAAAATAGCAAGCCGAGAAATCCCAAGATGAATTCCACTACATTACCAATAAAAATCGCCAACCCCGGATTCTTGTCCAGTCCTGTGCCGGCAACTGCGTTTTTGAGATAACTCAAAGAGTTATCGGCGCCAAAAACCGGCAAAGAGACTAATAGTCCGCAAACTACTAGAGAAAAAATCGGCAAACTTATTTTTTTAATACTGGAATTCATTAATTTAAAATTCTTCTAATTTACATTTGGCATAGCGTCATTTCAAGGAGAGAGCAAGCCCTCTCCTTGATACAGACGTTATTTTAGTTAACCTTGGACTATGGAAGTAAGGCTGCTCATCACGAATGAAGCGATGGCATAAGCGGCTAAAATCACAATCAAACCGATAATACCGGAATAGATCATTTTCTTAGCTTTATCAACCTTGTCAGGTACGCCTCCGGCAGTCATCCAGATGAAACCTCCCCAAAGAATGATCAAAACTACGATTACGCCGAGAACACCCATGATAACACGGATAATTCCGGCAATAATATCGGCTAAACTGGCGTCATTGCCTTCTGCCGCCATATTAGTCTGAAGTTCCCCCCAGATATCTTCTTGAGCGGAAACCGTATTCACTGCCAATGGCAAAACGAATAAGGCCATGATTCCCGCCACCATAGCGCCGGCGAAAAGCTTTTTAATTGTCTTTTTTGTCATATTGTCACCCCCTTTCCCTTTCTCCCTTGGGGAGAAATTTGATAGTTAAATTATATCATTAAACTGATATCAAGCCAAGTTTTCACTAAAATTATTTAATGCCCAAAGCTTCAAATAAGGTCAAAACGATACCGTAGGAAGCAAAAATCACTGCTAGGCCATAAACCGACCAAATCATTACTTGCTTGCCCTTCTCGACTTTCTTCGGGTCACCCATGGAAGACATCCAAAGTATGCCTCCATAAATAAAAGCTAACAACGCCAACAATCCAGTAAATCCGAGTACGAATTTAATTAACTGATTAACTAATCCGGTAACTCCGCTGACTCCGACTCCTCCGCTAGCCAAAGGATTATCTAATTGGACTGCGAAAACCGGGGTGGCACCCAAAACAAGAAGTCCGCAAAGCAAATAAAGAGATATTTTTTTTCTATTCATAGAAATTTTAATTATTATAATCCTGGACGACAAGTACAATATGGCAAACCATCCTGCACAGAAGCCTCTCCTCCCGTGTTTTCTTCAGACCAACAATACTGCGAACAAAGATCCTAGCATGTCTCCTCCCCCTCCCCTCCACACCCTTCCAGGGGTAATGCCTCTTGTGGAGCCACCGGAAAACGAGGGTCTGCTGCCGGAGCCGCTCCTTGCCCTCCGCCAGTCTGACTATTACCCAAAAAACCATCGCTTTCAATATTAAGCGGAGTGCACTGGACTGAGTTACTAAACGCTTCACTGCCTCTAAGTGCCTGCCACAACAATTCAACCAAAGAGTAACTGATAAATACTATTACCATTCCGATAACCGCAGCTTTGATAGCCGATGAGCCTTTCTCAACTTTCTTAGAATCGCCGTAGGAAATCATCCACATTAAACCGCCGTAAATAAAAATCAAAAGTATCACCACTCCTGATAGTCCAAGAATCATCTCGGTGGCATTAACTCCCACCTGAATCAAATCGCAAGGAGTACATAAACCGGTTTTGATGCAAGGAACTCCTTCCAGAATGTAATTGGCGGCGCTGACCGGAGTAGCAACAAGCGATCCCGCAACTAATGCGAGCCCTGAAAGAAAACTTTTTTTGTGCTTAGTTATCATAAATCAATTATATCAGAAAAATAAGCGCTAGTAATTACTGTTGGGGCTTAATCAATGTTTGAGAAATCTTGCTGTTAGCAACATTTAAAATGTCATTGATCTTATTTTCATCGGTCAGCACCAAATACTGCTCAATCATGTCTTTGAAGGCTTTCTCTGCTGAGGCAATGTCATATCCTTTGTACCAAGTGACTGCAGTAAGCGCCTGCGAAACTGATGGATACAGATCTTCATCCTCTAGCTGAGTAGAAATCAAAGCTCGCTGAGCCGTAGGACGCCGAGTTTTGGCAAGAAATTTCTTAATCTCATCAGGCTGATTCATAAACAACACAAAATCCCAAGCCTCAGTCATATAGGCGGATTTTTTAGAAACAACCTCGACAGAATAATTAGCATAGTTTCTGATTGGATTGTTGGGAATTTGCGGTATCGGGGCTAACCCAAAATTAACGCGTGAGCGAGATCTGATCTGCGGAATATGATAATTATAACCGAAGAAAAATCCCACTTTGCCATTGAGAAAAGCTTCGAAGGAACTGGGCATCAACGCATCCCAACTAAAAACATCCTTGCTGGGGCGGGCAAAATCAGTATAGAACTGCAAGGCCTCAAGGCCGGGATTTACACTACCCCTAACACCTTCCTTAGTAATACGATTAAACATCGTCGGCTTAGTGCCGCTAAGCATGGTGGCACCGTTTTGAATCATTAGTATCGACAAAATGTCAAAAGATCTATCAACATTATAGCCAGTACCAAGAGCTGTCCCTGATTGAATTACTTTAGTTTCTGTTTCATAACGAGTAGTTTTGGCAACTGCTCCTTGAAATTCATCGGTCCAACTAGTAGGAATTTGAGAAATACCTGATTGATTAAGAATGTCCTTATTGTAAATCATGATCAAAGTCTCCAAAGACAGCGGGAAGCCAAAAACTTGACCATCAATAACTACATCATTAAAAACCGTATCGACATACTTTTCCTTAATTTCTCGCAAGGTTGGGGATTTTTTAGTTCGTAACTCTACTACGGTCTGTTTCTGAATGGTCCCCTTTTCGTATTGGTATGCCATCTGTATTTCGGCGGGCATCGGCTCGAGCTTTGACTGATAGGCAGTCAGCCAAGACTGGGGGATAGAAAAAATATCGGGACCGCGATCCTCAGCTAAAGCATTAAGCAATTCTTTTTCATACTCTTCTAACCTAAACTTGCGATAATTAATGGTGATATTGGGATGCTGGGACTGATAATCGGCAATAATTTCAGAAAAAGCATCGGTGTCATCGGCGACACGCCAATAATTAAGAGTAATCGGCTTGATTCTTTCCTGTTCTGCTTGACTTAGAAGCTTGCAACCGGAAAATCCCGAGGTTGATAAAAAAACCGCAAGCAAAAATATACTGATTAACTTAGAACTGAAAAGCCAACTTCGTTTTTTGAGCATAATAAAATATTCTGTACTGGCTATATTATACCACAAAACAATCCCAGATACTAAAACCCACTTTTCCCCAACTATTAAATTTGGATTGACAATAAAAAAAATGGTATAATTAAATCATCAATTACGATGACAAAAGGACTATGGCAAAACTAGATCAAGAAAAATATTCTTTAGCCTTGAAAAAGATCAATGACATCTATCAGAGGGCGATGTTAGATTTGGAGCGCCTCAAAAAGCAAGGAAAACAAATAATAACCACTGCCAAAAAGAAGCAGGACGAAGAAAAGATCAGTCAGATATTAAAAAATATTAAATAAATATATGGGTAAGAGCGGACAAGAAGGGAAAGCGAAGGACCATCGAGGTGGAGGTGGCGCGCTTCAGGGCGATCAAATGAAAGAAGCCTTGGCCAGAGCAAGTATCGAGATTCCTGCTAGCCAGGAGGACTCAAACAGAGAGGCTTCGGAGTCAAATCCCAACCAAGAAATACCGGAAAAAGTAAAAATGGCCGCAGATTTGGCTATTGCCCATATCAGGGAGATGGCATCTGACATCCTCAATCTTAACGATCCTTCATTAGGAGAGGCCGAAAAAAAGATCTTGACCGAAACACAGCAAGAGATAGACGCGATTCGCGATCAGGCAATAACAGAAATAGAGGCCGCCTTAAACGAAGCCGGGATCACTAAAGAAAAAATTCAGACTATCCAAAAAATAAAATCAACGGCTAAAAGCGGAGAAATTAAAGCTGCCACCGCGCCTGATTCGACTGATGCTAAGGCAGTAGAACGGCCACCTCAAGGAGGCGGGGCCGAAATCGCTGAAAAACCAGTGGAAGAGGCTTCGGAAAATCAGACGCCGCCCGAGGGCAAACAAGAAGGCCCGGAAATAACTCTTGAACAGGCGCAAGAACAGGCCATAAAATTAGTTGATGAACGCAGGACTCTATTTAAAAGCCTAAAAGAATCCGGATTGCTAGAGAAAAACCCTCAACTAAACGAGTTGTTCGAACAATCAAGAGAGACTTGCAAGGATTATAATGAATCATTTGGTGAAGGCAAAAGACCCACTTTAGAGCAAAACCAAGAGATAATAAAATACCTAAGTGAGTTGCTACAAAAGATAAAAACCTTGGTGTCGGAAATAGAGTCAAATGCTAGTGGCGATGCTAAAACAAAATCCGGTGAGACAAAAGAGTCCGAGCTTAATGCGTCACAAAAAACGGCCCGCCTTTTCAGCGAAATCAAAGACTATGTTAGCAAATGGGAAGTAGGAAAAGAAACCAGCTTCCAAACAGAAAAAGACAAAAAAAGAGGAGTAGCAAAAATTGAAAATTTTGGCTCTCAACTGACGGAATTATTAAATAAAGAAGACGAACTGAGTTTTGAAGATAGAGGTAAGCTAATCGAAGCTATGGCTTTATTATCAGGAAAATTTGGCCAATCTCAAGAACTCAAAAACAGATATTACGAAAATGGAGTTTTTAATGATACTGAATATAGGAGTGACGTTTTTGATGATACTAAACAACAGATGGAAGATGCCGAAGCCGCCTTTATGGCTGTGGCCGAAAAGATGTTCCCTGAAGCTAAAGCTCCTAAGGACAACAGAGAGGCTCTCGCGTTAATAAGGCGACTAAAAAGTAACGAATTTAAGATTAACGAAGATTTGCAACAAGCAACTTACGATCGGTTGACAGAAATATTAGACGATAAAGAAAAACTCAAGCAAGAGCTTCATTTAGAGATAGCCAACGTGGGAAATAAGCTATACGACTTTATTACTTCAGAAGTAATAGTGGGTGGCAGAGATTTATCCAAAAACACCAAAGCAAATAACGATGATGTAAAAAAAATAATCCGTGACGAACGTTATATTTATCAATTAAGATTGATACTTGACGCTTTGGACGTTGAAGGTCAGGCACCACAAAAAAAAGAAGTGGCGGTAGACACTGAAAAGCAAGGAGATGCTACTCCGGCCAAGGCCGCTGAAACAGAAACTGGATCTGAAGACGGGGCTGTAGAGCAAAATCAAGGAGCAGAACCGGAACAAGGAAGAAGAGAATCTTATGAAGAAAAAAAATCTCGTCTAAATAATCTTATTAAGACCTGTAGAACTGCACTAAAGAATTCAACCCTAACAGATCAAAGAAAGATTATCCTTGCGGGAATGATAGACGGGATAGCTGAAAAAGTGAGGAAGCAAAAAAATTACCTCAGCGGGAAAGAGCTTAATGCGTATATTAAGGATTTAGAAGAATACAAAATAATCATAGAACGAGGCGATACTACTCCGGACAATCTTCCTATTGTTAAAAATAAACCAGAAGGAGAAAAACTAACGGAAGGAGAAGTCCTGAATATTAAAGAATACGAAGACATTCTAAGACAAGCAAAAGAAAATCGAGAAAGTACCACAACAAGCGAAGCCCCATCTCAAGAACAGACAACTAATAGCCCAGAACAGCCGAACGACGAAACAAATGGAAGAGCGTTCGGCGAAGAACTTCCCGAGGCAATTAGAGAATCCATTGCGGAAAATGAAGCGACTGCCCTGCAAGAACGAAAAGTCAGACAAGAGAAAGCCGACCGTTATGAATTTACTCATCACCAGGGCATCTTAGAAGGATTTTTCCTGACCCGCTTCATTGGTCGCAAATTGGAATTGCTTGGAGAACGCGCCAAAAGAACCTTGGGAGAAAAAGAAGCTAATGGTGGAGGCTACGACATTGTCCATCGAGGCATTGTCAAATTAGCCAACCTCTTTGATAAAAAATTCTTCGAGGTTCGCAACGCCAAATCAGAAAAGATCGAATCCAAAATTGCGGCGATTGACGGACAAATTGAATTATTGAATGGGGAAGTTGAGGATTCTGAAGCTATTCTCAACGATCAAGAATTACCCTACAAACAAAGAAGCAAGGCTCAAACTAGAATGGTTGCCGCTAAGAAAAAAATCAGGCAACTAGAGCAGAAAAAGGATGGTTACTATGAATCCCTGCATCTGGTAGAACAAAAAAAGAAAGAATGCCACGATCGTATTTCTGAAAGATGCCAAGGGGTTTCTGAAGCAATCAAAGAAAGGATTGAGCCACACCAAAACAAACTTGAAGATGGCAAAAAAGTTTTAGAAAAAATCAATCAAGAAATTTCCGAGGGGGAAGCCCAAAAGAAAGAATGGGAAAACAAACTGCTTGAATTGGAAGGAAAGTACGCCAACGCCCCTCGCTCTCAAAGAAGCGCCATCAAGCAAGCTCTGCGCGACGCCAAGAGAGCCATCAAGAGAGCAGACGGAATAATTGCCGAATCAAACAAGAGAGCAGAAATCTGTCGCGATAAACTATCGCATCTCAGAGATAAAATCAATCCTTGGGAAAATCTTCAAGCCGCCTATGAAGATGCCGGACAACTGCCAACCACAAGAGAAAATGAGTCACTCAAAGAATATGAACGGACTGCTTTTGCAACAACTCAACCATCTTGGGAAATGGCTCCGAGTGAAAAAGAGATTACTCCGGATGATTACATTAAGAAGTTTAATTTCTGGTTAAAGGTTGGCTCCTACAAACCACAAGAAATTCTTACTGTAGAAAGACTTCGGGAGGCCTTGGGCGATAATAAAAAACCGACTGTAGGAGAAATAGAAGACGCTCTCGTTAGAATCTACGGAGGACAAATGAACCAAAGACGGTTAGAAGGATTAATTCGAGATGTTAGGATTGATATCCAATAAATAAGAAAAAAAATATGACCGATAATTTAGAACAGGAAATCAATGCTCTGACTAATGAAATAAACAAGGAAACCGAGGCGAGACAAGAACGCATCGATGCATTGGTTAAAGAATATAACAATATAGACACTGCTTTCCAACAAGACTTTCCCAGAGATGAGGCCGCTATGTACTTGGCCCACGAGCGAGCTATACAAGAAAGCGAATCCGATATAGCTAGGTCCGAAGCCAGTGCCGAGATAGCTTTGGATAGGGTTCTTGAGGAAGAGTTCGAAGGGACTGAGGATGATTTAGAGGCTACTGAAGGAGACGAGGAGGAAGAATAAAGGGTTGAGTACGGGTGTTACGGATTAAAGACTATAAACCATAAAAACAGGTCAAAACGATTGTTAAGGCCTGTTTTTTTGTATTTTATTTTATCTAAATTTAGATAAAAGGTGATGAATTTTAATCAATTTTAAAGTTGGTGGTATTGACAAAATTACCAATGTATGCTATAATTATATATTCAAGCTGAACTACCAAAGTGGGTAGTTTGGTGAGAATGAGGGAAAATTACAACTTGGAACAACGGCCCACCGGGCCACAAAGAAAGGGTTTGAAATGAATGCAACGCAGTGGTTTCTTCTCGTGGTGTCGGTGGCTCTGGTCGTGGTGCTGGGCTGGATGGGGTTGAGCTACGTGTTCTCCCCCAGCCCGGAGTCGGCTGACAGGCTGGACGCCGCCATGGTGCGGCATCTCAACCCGCTGAGTGACCCCTCGGTCACTGCAGCGGCAGCCCTGGATAAGGGCATCGTCGAAGCGGCGAGGGCCGAAATGGCCAGGGACCTCGAGTCCCGCCAAGAGGCGACTCGCGCGGCAGCGATCGCCGAGCTTACGAGGGTTGCGACTGAGCCGCTTTTGGCGGAAATCGCCCAGCTCAAGGCGGCTCTGGCGACCAAGGATCGTGAGGTGTGCGAGCTGATGCGGATGGTCGATTCGGCCATGCTGCGACTTCCCATCCAATGGGCGCCTGTCACGCCGGTGCCCGCCACCGCAGCTCCTGCCGCTGTCACCCCCGTGACCCCGGCGCCGTGTCCCGATGTGACACGATGACCGCCCCCTCCCTGCACAAAAAACCCCGGAACGCTTCAACGTGAAGCGCGCCGGGGCTCTTTTCTTTTACCTAAATTTTATTCAACGCCGATAATTATAACTTCTCAATTTCTTTGAGGTTCTTGTCCGGCAAATACAACAACAAGAACCCAATCACTATCCCCAAAATAGCTGTCCAGAAATGACTGCCGTCCCACAGCCATTTATCAATCCCGTCTAGCGCATACCACACGCCACGCCACACCAAAACGATACCAATGATGGTGTCGAGATTTTTAACAAAATAAAGTGGCAAATTTTTCTTTTTTCCAAACATAAAATTAAATTAATTTTATTGATGTGTGTCGGCCTGGATTCCTTGACGCGCTTCCTCCAATAATTTTTTCATCTCATCATTTGACGGCCTACTCTCTTCTGATTCATCCGAAACCCTGAGGTCTCCAGACTGACTAGGGTTAACGCCCTCACCAACCGAACTTCCAGCAACCCCTTCAGTCAAGGTTTCATCACGAAAATTCATAAATTCCTCGCTTCCCTCTTCGTTTCCCGCTTGAACCTTACTGTTCTGCAACTGTTCCTTGGCCTGATAATCTTTTAACAATTCTATTGCCTGCGAATAATCAATGCCAAGACAATTAAACTCATAGTCTCCGGAAAAACTGACTCCGGGATTAACTGCCGGGGCATCGCATGGCCTACTGACAGAAAAAGATTCCGGAGTAATAACAGCTCCGCTCTCCAAGAGGTTGCTACTTAATTTAACTGGCGGGCAAAAAGTTTTGGCGTCTTCTTTGCTGGTTTCCTGCGCTGATTGTACTGCGCCCAGAGCTGCTCCGGTCATATTGACATTAACAAAAACCCAATCTTTACTTTTCCTGTCAGGAGCTGGAAAAACCGTCCCGGAGTTATAATCAACGTGCACTGGGGCGTCATTTTTTTTGTAATATTCCGTCAGACTGCCACTTTCTTTGGTATCAATTGTGCCATCGCCGAATTCGTAAGAAATCAAGCCTTGTCCCTGATAATTGTAATCAATTGATCGAGCCAATAAATACATCTTGCCTGACTCTTTATCAATCAAATTAACTTCTTGGGAGACATAATCGATTTCTCCTTTTTCGTTACCCATGATGGAATTGGCATAATCGCCTTTGATGGTTTCTTTGCCGACGCAAAAAACATAGCGCTCGGTGTCTTTTAATTCTTCAAAATACAACTCTTCCATTTTCTCGCGGTTAACTTCGGTATCTTCTTGCCCTGGCTTGATATTGAAAGGATTGTTCTGTGACAAATAAATCCCGCCGGCAATCAATCCGGCCGCCGCTATCGCTCCTCCTCCGATAATTAATTCTCTTTTCATAAATTACAGTCCGCAGACGTTAGTCATGGCCTCGCAATCAAAGGCGCTAATCATGCAATCAACTTTGCCGGCATTCCAGCTGGCGCATTCTCTCATGCAAGATGACAATCCCTCTTGAAATAAAGCCTCGCTGGCATTTGGCACCAAGGTCAAGCACTTGCTGACGTAGCTACCGCAAGCCGCTTCACAATCGTTGGAAGCTGGAGCTAAATCAGGCTCGTTCATTTCCGGCAAGACAGCTGACGCCAATTCCGGCACTTCAGCGACTTGTTCGCAACTGGAAATGGCGCCGATTTTTTCTTTGGTTTCGGCGCTCCAGGTGGGGCAAGCCCGCAAACACTGGTCTTGAGAAATTGCCGTCGGACACACTCCCGTTATTTGACTGCAAAGACTGACACACTCTTCACTGACTTCAGCAACAGAGTTGTTGCCAACTATTTGGGCTTGTTGGCCACAACCGGAAAGTCCTACGCTTGCCAAAAAAAGAATTGGCAAAATTAATGCTTTTTTCATAATTATTTTGATTTTTTTTAACTCCTTCTATTATTTAATCTTAACAAAAAGAGAGTTTTTTAACAAATAAAAAGGGCGCGAACCAAAGGCATTCGCGCCGAAAAAAACTGCTGATTAGACGACTGGCGCATCGCCTAATCTATTGCCAAGCCGTAGGTATCACGCAGCACCTGAGCCAACGCGCAGTGACTATTCTGCCTCAGAGGAACCATCGGCAAACGAAAAACCGACAAGACAATGGCCGGATACATCATGGCCAAAGCTTCTTTCACTGGTTGCGGATTGACTTCGATGAACAGAGCCTCAAAAATAGGCAGAAGATGTTCGTGTACAAAACGGGCGGCTTCGAAGTCGCGCGAGGTCGCCAAGTCACACATCTCTTTGACTTTCTCAGGAAAGACGTGTGCGGCCACCGAAATCACACCCTTAGCGCCCAGCTCCATCGCATCCAAGGTCAGAGCATCATCGCCGGAGAGCGCAATAAACTCTTTGGGAAGATAGTCGATTAATTCAATCAACTGATCCTTGTCGCCACTCGCCCACTTAAGGCCGACAATGACTCCTTCCGCGGCCAACCGCTTAATAACAACCGTAGGAACGGCCTCGCCGGTACGTTTCGGTATGTCATAAAGAAAAATTGGCAGACCAACATCGGCGATCCGGCGATAGTGAGCAAGCATACCGTTAGGCCCAGGCCTGTTGAAGTAAGGCGAGACCACCAGAGCGGCGTCAGCGCCGTTCTCCTTGGCGATGCGAGTTAACTCTACCGCTTCAATAGTGTTATTGGATCCCGTTCCGGCCATCACCGGTACGCGTCCTCCAGCCCTCTCGACCGTAAATCGAATCACTTTGTTGTGCTCCGAATGCGAGAGGGTCGCTGACTCACCGGTGGTACCGCAGGGAACCAAAAAATCAACTCCGCTCTCAATCATCTGGTCGATCAGCCAGCCCAAGGCGGCAAAATCAATGTTTCCATCTTTACAAAAAGGAGTTATTAGGGCAACTCCCACTCCCTTAAACATTTGGTTTAAATCATAGATGTCTTTAGCCATGCGCTTCTCCTTCTTTCTCGACTGGCCGTCAGGCCACGGTTGCAACTTACAGACTATTCATCTAAAAAGAACGATTCCGCTATACTTTAATGTAAAATTGCCAAAAAGTAAAGAAGCGGCATCAGACCGCTTCTATTCTTAAAAAAATAATTACATAACAATCTAATTTGCCTCAAACCATTCTCCCTCACTAATCACTTCCACCTTTCCAATTAACCAATAACGAGAAAATTTATTGTTCCTTACTTTTATATCAACACCGTGCTCCCACAGCTCAGCACTTTGTAACGATTTACTCCATCCTTGTCTTTCCAAATAAGCAATTAAACACTTTTGAACAAAGTCCTCATCAAGAATTTTGTGTGATGAATTCATATATTATTTATATATGAAAAAGAGTTTTTTAGCTATCATCACATAAATAAAAACAGCGACCCATAAAGTTGTTGTTTTTATTTGCAATACTAAAAATTTATAATCCGTTTAATTGCGGTTTCAAGTTCGTTTGAGTCATCCGTCCCTATGCGGTAAACTCTTCCGTTTTTCAAAATTATTTCAACTGCATCAAAACCTGAAACATTGTATATCCACATCTTTGGCCACAAACAGAGTCTTATTCCCCAGCCATAATACCAGTGATTTTTTACAGATGTTGCCGAAACTATTTCGTTAAGAGGAAATTTTTTCTTAAAAATTCCATAACCAAATTTAATCTTAAGATATTTTTCATCAATGGAAGCTGTTAGCGTTACAAACGATGCAAGAATAAACAGTACTAATGCCATTGTGGCAGTAACGAGTAGATTGGTGCCAGAGTCGACCGATGGAGGTTCTGCCCGAGCTGTAATATAAGCCCATGCGAAAAGTACCAGTACGACCAGTGTAACTATTAGCGTTAGATATCCAATTTGAGTATGTTTATATGGAGTCATAGATTTTTATTTAACTGTCTGAACAATTCTATCAACAGTGGAATCAATATCGAAAGCCTCTCTTTCGCTAGTACAAGCTTTTCTTTGCTCTTCGTCGTAATTATTACAATTAGGATATTGCAGAGTAAAGCTTACTTTTACTAACTCATTATTTCTTGCTGCGGTATAAGTATATGAAGAATAAACACTGCCAGCCGCACTCTCATTCTTAACGTTTATGCAATAAATTCTATTATCAACCATTCTCTGTGAAGTAATATCCGATATGCTACTTACTTCCTGCGGTGTGGTTTTACAAGAATATGTGCCATTTTCTATTGTAATAACCGGAGGCCACCCTGTAACGCTCACATATTTTGCCAGCAGTTCTTTCGGATATTGAAAAGTTATACCTTGATCATTGGTGATTGTCGTCCACAGATTAATACTTGAATTATTGTTATTTTCAGCAATAGTCCAAATTGTATAAAAACGACTATATTGGCGTCTGGTTAAAACAATGGTCTTGTCGGATGATTTATAAAAATATCCCGATCCCATTTGATCCGTATATTCATATCCACGGTCTTTCATAAAAGCTTCAATCGTCATGGGTCCGCCTTGGCTTTTAGTTAGATACCGATTGTCTGAGTCAGACAATTTAACAATATCTGATTTACCGAAAGTTAGTTGGGTGATGCCTTTAATTTGTGGCCAAGGATTTCCTTCTTGGAAAATGACCGAAGAATATAAAGATAGAAAAATACCTGCAATCAAAGAGACTATAGCGAGAATAGGTAATAAAATCTTTTTATTTTTTATTAAATACTTAAAGATCATAATAGATTATTTTTCTCAATTTTTTTCAGCGCCTCCATGTAAATATTCTTGGAAGGTATTTATTTCATTTAACACATTTTTCGTTGGGACGATTTTTTTGGCGGAATTTTAGGACGCATCCATTGATTTTACCTGTTTACAATAAATTCAACAATAACATAAATAACCCAAAAAGATAAAAGTAAATACCCTTCATTTTTTGTGATCAACTTTCCTGTTTTCATAAACTTAAGCAGTATGAATGAGGATATCGCCATAAACACCCCTGTAATATAAACAATTTTAACTGGAAAGAAAAACGGACTAATTGTGGCCAAAATACCAACCACTATAGTAGCGTCTGCCAAAACCGATCCCAGAATATCGCCAACTGCCAATCCATCATCTTTTCGTTTTACAGCCTTTAAAGAAAAGAATAATTCTGGCATAGTCGTACCCAAACTTACAACAAGCATACCGATAAGAATAGGTGTTATTTTTAGAGTATGAGCCAGAGCAGTAGCTGAAGTTACGGTAAAATGCGAGCCAATCAATAGTAAAGCCATCGAGATAATTAAAAACAGAAGACTTTTATATTTTCCGTTGCCATTTCGTAAATTAGCAGATACACCAATCCCATTTTTAAATACCAAATAATAAAAAACTATACCTGCGATAATTAAGAATATACCTTCAATTCTTGAATAATGCCCATTTAAACCGAATAATAGTGGTAAAAGCAGAAAAAAAGGATATAGTCGAATATTTTTTAAAACCTTACTTTCTATTTTTATTCCTCTCCTAGCATATAGCAAATATCAAAGATAAATCAGCAATATTTGAGCCAAATAATGTACCAAGTCCGAATTCAGGAATACCGCCAATGGCAGAGTTAATTGAAATTAATGTCTCTGGTAGGATTGAAATAAACGCAACGATAATAAATCCCACAATATATTTTGAAATATTAAAACTCTCCGCCAATTTGGCTGAGTATTTTGTGGCCATTGTTGCACCTTTTATAACCATTAGCAGAGCGACTATAAAAATGAATAAACTGTTAATCATAAATTTATTTAAAAGTATCCAACTTGAGCGGTGCTTTTTCCGCTTTATTGATGATAAATTTACTTAAAATCATTCCTTTTTTCTTGCTCAAAACAATAAGAATTATTGTCGCTATTAAACCAAAAAACGAAATAATTCCAAACAAAGCGTTAAAACCCAGCTTGCTGGCAATAAAAGCGCCGATAGTGGCGCTGGAGGCCGTAGCGATGCCGACCCCGACATCTTCTAACGACCATTCAAGACCTACAATTTTTTTATCTATGTGATTGGTAAAGAGAATACGCCAAGCCGGAACCGCCATAGCGTTAGCAATTCCGTTCACTATCTGCAATACATAAATATGCCAAGAGGCGGATGACATGATGTAAAACAAAGGAATGATTGATATTAAAAAGGTGCCAATGATCATGAACGAATATTCGTCAATTTCACCTCTGATTTTATCCATCAGCCGGCTAAGTGGAACAACCATAATCACTCTGGCCAACCAGTAGCAAGACACGGCAAAACCGATAACTTCTATTTTATTTTCTATATTTTTAAGGACAAAGACGGCGAATATTGGGGCCAATAAACCGACGGCAAAAAAAAGAAAAAAGTCGGATAATATTAAAAAGCGGATTGTCGTGCTTATTTTATTTTTGTTTATCATATTATTCATAGTTGCCTTCGGCTTCGGGCTGGCGCAGTATTTTTTCGACTTTGATTTTTTTCTCTCCGCTCGGTGTTTTAAGATTAATGATATCACCGACGCGATATCCCAATAGAGCGCACCCCACCGGAGAAATCACTGATATCTTGCGTTGAGCAATGTCGGCATCCTCGGGAAAAACCAACCAATACTCAAGTTCCGCCCCCGAATCAACATCTGTAAAATTCACCAAGGAATTCATGGTGATGACATTGGCCGGTATCTTTTCTGGTTCGACAATTTCTGCCCTTTCAAGTTCCGAAAGTAAAGAACGGGTACTGTCGTTATCCAGCAACTTTTCATTTATCAACTTGATCAATTTTTTGTGATCGTTTTTTGTAATGTATATGTTGGTCATAGATTCTAAATTTAAAAAAACAACCGTTTTAAGTCGGTTATTTTTGCTCAGGCGCTAAAAACAACTGACTAAGTGACGGTAGGAAAAGAAAGTGTGGCGTTTTTGTATATATTATGCAGAAATATATTAAATATATTATATCAAATCAGGCTAAAAATGGCAATTTTAAAACACCCGATGATGTTTTTATTTCATTAGAACATCAAACGAAACTTATCTATTGATATTTTTTATATCCATCTATCAAATATAAGATTCCCGGAATAAGAGGAATGGCTAAATTGACACTAATATTTGCTTCAGTTAAAAGCCCAACAATTAATCCGATTGCGATTGAAATAATTATAAGCCACTCTCCGACTTTGGGATATTTCCAGCCCAGAGCCAAACCGATAAAAACCAATGGCATCATGGCAAGCGCGACATTTTCCCAAAGGGAATAATCTGCTTTAGCAAACGGTAAAGGATTGCCGTAGCCAAAATAAAAGGGTAAGGCAAAAATTAAAATACCTAATGCCAATATTCTCCCAATCCACTTAATAGTTTTTATATTAATCAGTTGGTTATATTGTTCCTCTACTAATTAAATAGTACCACAAAAAGCCGATCTATTAAAGAAGATACGGCATGGAGCAAAATAAAAACAGCGACTGTGAAGTCGTTGTTTTTATCTACAATTTATTGGGCAGTCGGGTCGCACATTCGTCATAGACAAATGGGTTGACTCCGATAATAAATTGTCTTGGCGGTGTTTTTTGATTGATGTTCGAACTGATTTTGCCCAAAATTTGTAGG
>MWBE01000011.1 GCA_002068915.1 Parcubacteria group bacterium ADurb.Bin326 | reverse complement strand
AAAATAGTGAAAATAAAAGAGTGCGTTCCGAACTGGTGGAATCCAAACGAAATGAACGCTCGCCAATTTACTTCGCTAAAAAAAGCTTTGACTAAATACGGACAAACCAAACCAATTCAAGTCGGTGTATGGCCGAACATGAAAGTCAAAGACGGATATGTGATCGTTGGCGGTTACCATACTTGGAAAGTTCTTGGCGAACTCGGCGAAACCGAGATCGAAGCTAATATCCACAATTTCAAGAATGAGGATGAAGCCAAGCTTTATGGATTAACCGACAACATTCACGGATCAAACCAGCAATTAAAACTCGGCAAGCTCGCCTACGAATTAACCCAAAATGGATATTCAATCAAAGACATTGCTCAGAATCTTGGCGAGGAAGATATCAATGTCAAAGATGCTCTCGACTTAGTGAAAGATGAAATAGAAAAGAAAATGATTGAGCTTAAAAAAGCCGAGCGAGAAAATACTGTCGTTTTGAATTTCATCGTAGACAAAGACCCGGAAGCATCAGCCGATGAATTTATAAAAGCCGTGACTGCATTTGCGAAAGCAAAAGGCGTAAAGGTCGAGAAAGCAGTCAAAGATATTAATACCAAAAGAGAAACCATTGCCCTTGTAAGTTTCAATGTCACGAATCCGCAAAAGGGCGTGATAGATGAAGCATTAAACATCCTGTCAAAACAATCAAAAATGACCGAGAGTGAGGCAATCGCCGAAGTGTGTAATCAGTTTATAAATACACTTAACGGCAACATTCCGCAACAAACCGCAACAAAATGAGCAAAAAAGTCGACATCAAAACTGGAAAGTACCAAGAAGCGATTCACCTTAGATATAACGGCGAGTCTTATCCTGTTATTGCCCGAAAAATACAAACTCCGGTCTCGACTGTCGAAAAATGGTTCACTTTTGGCGGATTACTTAAGGATGAGTACGAAAAATACCGAGATGAACAGAATGAAAAAAGAAAACTGCAAGCCCAATGGATCATGCAAAAGAGCGTTGAAACCGCCGCTTCAATGCTCGTTGCCCTTATGGGCAGTCCCGATGACGGCGTAAAATTTCGGGCGTGCAAAGAGATTCTCGACCGAGAACTCGGAAGCCCGAAAGAAACGATCGAGCATAAGGGATTATATGGAACAGGCCTAAGTTATGAACAAATACTCAGAAAAGCAAGAGAGAGACCACCCGACGGTTAAAACGCTGGTGGATTTCGTGAATTTTTTCGATGCTGATCCGAGAGAATTCATCGAGGAGTGCCTGTTCATAAAGACCAAAGACCAGCAAACTGTTCCTTTAAAGTTTAATACCGCTCAGTACCTGATTTATAAGAGAATCAAACAGCTTAAAGACCAAAAGAAGCCAATCAGAATGATTATTCTTAAAGCCAGACAAGAGGGTGTGTCCACGCTTTGCGAGGGTTTGATATTCGAACGGACAGCGAGATTTGAAAACACCAATTCACTGATCGTTGCCCACGAACCCGAATCAACCGATGCAATATTCTCAATGAGCAAACTGTTCTACGACCTCCTACCGTTTGATGTTAAGCCGATGCGACGGTACGACAACAAAAAGCAGATGGTGTTTGAGAATCCGGACGAGAAAGGTCGAACCAATAATCCCGGACTGCGAAGCCGAATGGTTATATCAACCGCCGATAAGACAAAAATCGGTAGAGGTCTGACCATTCACAACTTCCACGGCTCGGAGGTAGCCTTTTGGAAAAATGCCAAAGCTTTGATGCTCTCAGTACTGCAATCAATCCCAAGTCTGCCAAACACTGCTGTCTTTCTTGAATCAACGGCCAACGGTTTCGGTGGTGACGGCGAATACTTCTACCAAATGGTGCAAGATGCTCTAGCTGGTAGGAACGAGTTTGAACTTATATTCCTACCATGGCACCTGATGCCCGAATATAGCCAACCATTCGCAAATGAAGCCGAGAAAAAGAAGTTTGCCGAAACATTGGACGAATACGAGAAAGAATTGAGAACGAAAGAAAACCTAACCTACGAGCAACTGAAATGGCGTAGATGGGCAATCCAAAACCTCTGTGGTGGCGATACTGATAAATTCAAACAAGAATACCCAGCCACTATTGAGGAATCATTCGTTGCTTCAAGTAAGGCAGTAATTCCGAAACAGTACATCGAAGCTCAAAGCAAATTTGTCAGACAGCCGATAAGAAAACTGGACGACATCCTGATATACGAGGAACCCAACCTGAGACATTTCTACAGTCTGGGTGCCGATCCGGCCGAAGGCATCGGAAAAGATGATTCGGCGATCACGATCATAGACAAGATGACCGGACGAGAAGTCGGAAGTTACATCGGACAAATACAACCGGACTTATTCGCTAAGAAAATAAGACAATCGGCTGAACTGTTCAACAATGCTCTGACAGTAATTGAAATAAACAATCACGGACTGGCGGTAATCAACGCACTCAAGACCGAATACACGAACATCTATCAACGAACGGTCTTTGATAAAGCAACGAACACAAAGAGAAAAGAACTTGGCTGGAAAACCAGTCAGACAACCAAACCTCTGATGGTCGATGACTTTATAGCCGGATTGCGTGACGATGACATTGGTTTGTCGAGCCAATCAACCGTCAGTCAGATGATGACATTCGTTCACACCAGCGAAAGCAACAAGTACGGCATGGGAGCGGAAACTGGACAAAAGGATGATGCATTAATTTCGGCAATGCTTGCATGGCAAGGATTAAAAGAATTGCCAAGCGAAATGCCAATTGCACACAAAGGTCGAACAATAAAACTTTATTAAATATGGCAAACACAAAAGAACTACAAAAATTCAATAGTGAGTACGATGAAGCCAAGAAAAACTTCCTGTACTACTACAAACCCGAATTTGATCGGGGTTATAAGTTGTTCTCCTCTTTCAACGGCGATCGTGCCGAACAATTAGAAAAGACAATTGACGGTGAAGTCTGGCAATCAAATGTTTTTATTCCTCAAGTTTTTTCATACATCAAAACCTTTTTACAAAAGACAGTCGGCATAACACCAGACTTCAAGCTTGAGGGTAAAAACAACGAGGCATTAAAAGACCTTGTGCTGTGGTTATGGGAGATTGGCATGAGTGATGACTTAATCGACTTCTTCCTGCAAGTATTTATCTGTGGAACTACAATCGGAAAAGACTTCCTCAGAAAAGAAACTAAGAAAAAGAGACAGAAAGAAATTGGTATCATCGACAAGATCAAGAAGCTGATATTTAAAACATCAACATCCAAGATTGTATTCCGACCAGATTTTGATCCGGTAGATATTTATAACTTCTACCCACATCCGAGAATGAAAAAGATTGCCGATCCATTCCCGGTATTCCACCGTTATGTGCTGACACTGGATGAAATGAAGTCTCAGTATCCGGATGTAAATGAGAGCGTGTGGAAACAATTCCTAAACACTGACGGTGAGGTGGCAAAGTCCGGAGGCGACATCACCGACTATGCCTATGTGAGAAAAGAAGTACTGATCCAACTTAGAAAGAGTTTGAGAGAAACAACAAAAGCATCAAGTCCGATTGAGGGCAATCCAAACAATCCGGTCCAAATGCCAACCACCAGCGAGAAGTTATTCGAAGTCGTTGAGCGCTGGATTGACGAGAGGTTCACCGTGTTCCTGCCAATGGACGGTACGCCAATAGAAATCAAGGACGGCGACAATCCGTATGATCACGAACAGAAACCTTATTCCAGAACAGGGTTCTTCCCAAGACCATTCTCATTTTACTGGCTTGGTATTCCGAAGCTTGTCGACCATTTGCAAGAACTTCTCAACTCCGTAACCAACCAACGAGTCGATGCGGTGACAATGAAAATTCACAGCATGATTGCGGCCGCACCGGTAGCTCTGCCCGGATACAAGCAATCAACTATAACGGTCAAACCACTTGGAATCTTATGGACTAACGATCCTAACTCAGTCAAAGAACTTAAATTCGGCGATGTGAACTCTTCGGCTTTTGTAGAACCAGACCATATCAAGGAAGCCATGAGAATTGCAGTCGGAATAGACGAATTCACTACCACTGCCGGTGTAGACAGAAAAGAGACCGCAACTGTTGCCTCGTTTATGCGAGAAGCAACACTCGAGGGTGTGAAATTATTCCTGATCATGCTTCGCAATTCTTACATCATGCACTTTGACCACTGGATCAGCATGATAAAACAATTCTGGACAAAGAAGTCCGTAATGCCCGATAAGGCCATAGCAATTTTGACGAGACACGGACTTATAACCGAAGCCGATGAAAGCGTAAATGGATTATTCGATGATGAGTACGAGATGTCCCTCGAATCAACATCCTCACTTGCCACATCTTCCGAACTTAAGAAAGCCAAAGATTTGGAACTCTGGGGTTTGATCAAGGATGTGAATGAACTAACCGATGCAGAAACCGGAACCGTGTATTCAATCAAGAAATTCAAAATACTGATGAAGCTTTTTGAGGATTATGGCTGGGAGCCTACAAATTACATCACCGAACAAAAACAACCACCTGTTGTGCCTACAGATCAAGGTTCGGCAATCCCCACCGGTGAAGCACCTGCCGTTGATCCAAACGAACCTCCAGCACCGTCACTTCCCGGAAACGAAATGGGTGCGATGTTAGGAAACGCAATAAAGCAATAAAACTATGAGTGAAAAAATAAACAAACAAACCGAGGAAACCATCAGCAACTTGTACGAGACAAAGTATTTTGAAGCATTGTCCGACTTGATTGCCGATGAATTGGAAATAACCAAGACTTGGTTATTAAACAAAGGTCTTCCCACCGATGACATTCGACACTATCAAGGTCGAGCCGAAGGACTGGGAGTCGTGTTGCTTAGAATAAAAGCAATCCATGACGAATTTATGAAACCAAAAGTATGAAAACCTGATAAAAACAATTTAAGGAAATCGCCAATATTTTGAGAGGTTCAGCTGGCCTCTTGAGATGGGATTTCTGGCGATTTCCACATCTTGAGAAGCCAACCGAGCCTCCACAAAGGGGCTCGGTTTTATTAACAG
>MWBE01000010.1 GCA_002068915.1 Parcubacteria group bacterium ADurb.Bin326 | reverse complement strand
AAGAAGAGAAAAAAATTACGCCGGATACTGCGGAGACCATCCCAGAGACGGCTCAAGCGGCTCCTTCTCAAACTTCGACAACTCCTGCTCCACAAGAAGCTGTAGCGGCGGTTGTTGAGAGTTCTCCGACCGTAACTGAAGCCAACCAAGCGGCTCCAGTTGAGGCGCAGATACCTATTCAAACAGAGGCGTCCCAAACTGATAGCCCTACTGCCGTCGAAGAGTCCAAAGAAGTTCCGGCCGAAAACGAGGCTCCGGAAGCCGAGGAAGAAAAGCCGGCAGAAGATGCTGACTTACCTGAAACTGAAGCTGTGGCCAAATCGGAAGAAGCTAAAGAAAACACGGGTAGTAGCTTAGAACAACCGCGCGATTTTCGTCGAATAGCTCGCATCATTGCCGCTATTGCCGTTTTGATTTTCTTCGCTTGGCTAATCAATCGAGAATCAACTAAAGATAACTCCTCCGATTCCAATGTTAACATCACTGTTGACGGACAAGAGCAGAACGGCACCGTCAATATAATTGACGAAGTAAAGGGCGACATCAAAATTGAAGACAGCTCTGTCACTGCCACGCGTCCTTTGGCCGGATATGTGATTAATGCTTATTATCTTAACACCAAAAACGACCCCGAGATGAAAGATTGTGGCAGGGTTTATGAGCTGAAGCGCCAAGGTGAGAGAAAGTACGATTCTAATATCGTTAACACTGTCCGTGGTTTGTTATCTCCTTTATCAGCTGAAGAACAGGCGCAAGGATTTTCTTCCGCCATTCCCGATAATACTTTTCTGCAATATGTCAGATTGGATGGCAACGGCAATATGGAGGCTAATTTCTCGGGGCAAATCGCCAAGGCGGCCGGCTCTTGTGCGGTCACCGCTATCCGCGCCCAAATCACTCAGACTTTGATGCAATTTGCCAATGTTAAAACAGTAACGATTTGTATTAATGGAAACTGCAAACAGGACGAGATCCTCCAACCATAACCTAGAAGTTTAAGGAAGGTTTGATGAAGCCCCGATAGGAGTCGTGCCCCGTCGGGGCTTTTGCTTTGGCAAACTTTCAAAAAATCTCTCAAAATGGTACAATTTAATTGATTAGGGAAGAGTCCCGTAATTTTTCTATTCTTAAATAAGATGAGTTTATGGCCTGGTTTTGGGTTACTATCGCCTCGTATTTTCTTAACTCCGTCTCTCTTTTGGTTAATAAGTTTTTGTTGACGGAAAAAATCAAAAATCCGGTGGTTTACACGGTGTTCATTTGTTTTTTGATGTTGTTGGTCGTAGTGTTGTTGCCCTTTGATTGGCGTCCGCCGACCGCTTATGAATTATTTATTGAACTTTTTGCCGGTTTCTTTTTCGGTTTGGGCGTGTTGTTTATGTTTATGGCGCTCAAGCACGGCGAGACCTCGCGCGTCATTCCGATTGTTGGAGGCCTGCAACCGTTAGTGGTTTTGCCTCTGGCTTGGTATTGGCTGGGTGAGGCGGTTGGCACTTCATTTATTATTGCCTTGTTGCTGATTGTTGCCGGAACTTTTTTGATAAGTTATGAGTCCGGCAAATTGGGTAGAAAAGCGTATCTCTGGTCAGCGATATCGGCCATTCTTTTTGCTATTTCCATTGTCGCCACCAAAGAAGCTTTTAACTCGCAGGATAGTTTTATCACTCCTTTTGTTATTTCTCGTTTCGGCGCAGTGCTATTGGGGATGTTGTTGTTAATTAACCCGCGCAATTTACGCGACTTGATTCAAGAAGTAACTAAGCCCAAGGCGCAATCCGGACCGTTGTTCTTTTTCAGCCAGGGTGCGGGCGCCGCAGCTTCAGTTTTGCTTAACCTTGCTTTTGCCATTTCTTCCGGCGTAACCGCTATCATCAATGCTTTGCAGGGCATACAATATGTTTTTTTGCTGGCGGGCGTTATTATATTGTCAAAATTTTTCCCTAAAATTCTTAAAGAAAATTTAGGAGGAGCGGTGTTGGTACAAAAAGTTATTGCTACCGCTTTGATTATCGCCGGCATCGCTCTTCTTTCTTTTTAGTCATAATCAGCTTAAGATGTCATTCATACAACGCCACTGGATCTTAATTAGTTTTTTATTGTTATTGCTTTTGGGTTTAGGCTTATGGATTGCCGCGGATTTTTCGCGTCCGACAGTCGCTTGGGGTGTTACTTTTAGTGCTGATTATGCCGAAAAAGAATTGGGTTTGGATTGGCGTGAAACTTACCTGGCTATTTTGGATGATTTAAAAGTTGACCGTTTGCGTCTCTCGGCGTATTGGGATGCGACAGAGCCGGAGCCGGGACGTTATGATTTTACTGATTTGGATTGGCAGATTGCCGAGGCCGGCAAACGCAACGTCTCAATTATTTTAGGTGTCGGCAGGCGTCTGCCACGTTGGCCCGAATGCCACGATCCTAGCTGGTCCTCCTCGACTAATTCCATTGAGCTGGAGGAAATGCAATTGGCTTATGTTAAAAAAGTCGTTGAGCGCTACAAGGACAATCCTAATATCATCTATTGGCAAGTGGAAAATGAGCCGTATCTATCCACTTTCGGCATCTGTCCCAAGCTCAATGAAGCGCTGTTTCGCGAGGAAGTCAGTCTAGTCAAAGAAATGACAGGCAAACCGATTTTGGTTACCGATAGCGGGGAGCTTTCTACTTGGTGGCCGATATCGCGTTCAGGCGGAGACGTGTTGGGTACGACGCTTTATCGCGTGGTACACAACAAATACATTGGTTACTTTTATTGGTTTACCCCGCCGTCTTTTTATTGGACCAGAGTGGAATTGCTCAAAAAAATTAGTCCGATCAAAAAAGTAATCGTGGCGGAGTTGCAGGCGGAAAGCTGGCACAGTGGAGAAAAAAATTTGCAAGAAATGTCGCAGGCCGAACACAACCAATCGATGAGCGTTGAGCAATTTAAGAAAAATATTTTTTTCACTAAGAAAGCGGGCTTTGATGAGGCATATTTGTGGGGCGTGGAGTGGTGGTACATGATGAAACAGAAAGGCACCCCTGATTATTGGGAAGAGGCTAAAAAACTTTGGAATAATTAATTATGTCACTGGCAAGAACAATAGCAAGAAATACTTTTTATCAGATAGCTGGCAAAGTTGCCAGTACCATTTTAGGATTGGCGACGGTCGCCTTGATGACGCGTTATCTCGGCCAAGAAGGTTTTGGTTATTACACGGCTATTGTTTCTTATCTTCAATTTTTTGGCGTTTTGATCGATTTTGGTCTACAGATGACAACAGCGCAGATGTTGGCACGCCCGGGAGTCAATCAAGCCAAGATTTTTGGCAACATCATGAGTTTGCGTCTGATTTCCGCTTTTTTATTTTTGGGCTTGGGCACTGTGCTAGCTTGGTTTTTGCCATATCCTGAGACGGTTAAAGTTGGTATCGTTATTGCTTCCGCCTCTTTTTTCTTTATTTCTTTGCAGTCAGTGCTAATTGGACTTTATCAGAAACAGATGGCAATGGCGCAAGTGGCGTTGGCCGAAGTTTGGGGGCGCTTAGTACTGTTGATTGGTGTTTGGTTAGCGATTGCCGGCGATTATGGGCTTTATCCGATTATCGCGGCAGTTTCTCTGGGCAGTTTAGTCAACTTTGCTTTCTTATTTTTCGGATCTTTCAAACAGATTAAGTACAAGTTGGCGCTCGACAAAAAAACAGCCAGAGAAGTCTGGGATGTTTCTTGGCCTCTGGCCATAACTATTTCTTTGACCCTGGTTTATTTTCGTTGCGATACTATTATCATGTCTTTTGTCCGACCGGCCAATGAAGTCGGTATCTATGGCGCAGCGTACAAGGTTCTGGAAATATTGGTACAGTTTCCTTATCTGTTCTTAGGTCTGATACTTCCAGTGTTGACCTCATTTTATTCCATTAACCGCGCTTTGTTTGATAAGGTTTTGGCTAAAGCTTTTGATTTTATGGCGATTATAGCAATTCCTATGGTTGTCGCGACTTGGGTGATCGGGGACAAGGTGATGGAGTTTGTAGCTGGCAGCGAATTTGTTGTTGCCTCGGGTCCTTTGTCGATATTAATCGTAGCCACTGCCATGATTTATTTCGGCGCCCTTTTCGGTTATGGCATTGTCGCCATTGGCAAACAGAAAAGATTGATTCGCTTTTATTTGTTTGATGCCGTTTTTTCTCTGATAGCTTATTTGATTTTCATTCCGCTTTATTCTTATTGGGCGGCAGCAGTTTTGACGGTTATAACCGAGGCGATAATTATGGTTTCCGCTTGGTGGGTTCTCAGGCAAGAAGCGGGTTTTCGTATCCATTGGGGAGCTTTTGGCAAGGCCCTGCTGGCGTCACTAGCAATGGCTATGTTTTTGGAAGCGCTTAGCGATCAGTCTTTGATAACATTAGTGTTGATCGGCTCGATTATTTATTTTGTTTGTCTTTATTTATTGCGCGGTATCAAAAAAGAAGATATTTTGGAATTGGTTAAGTTGCGATCTTAATTATTTAAGATAAAAATATGTTGCCACCCTTTGCCATTATCATTTGCGGAGCGCTGTATGCGCTTATCGCCTGGAAAAAACCACCCTTTGCCATTTATGGCATCGCCCTGCTTCTGCCGAGTTACCTGATTCGATTTCAGGTTTTGGGCATACCGATGACTTTTTTAGAATTGATGATTCTTCTGCTAGTTGTGGTCAGTGTAGCTGAACGAAGGATTGATTATAAACGGATTTATAAAGATCCCTTTTTCTGGCCAGCGGTGGCCGTTATCGTGATTGCGACTTTGGCGGCGATTGTCTCCCCGGCCGGAGTTAAGGCCTGGGGCGCTTGGAAGGCCTATTTTATCGAGCCGGTGCTTTTTTACTGGCTGATGCTTTCATTGATAAAATCACGAAGAACTTTGGAAGGAGTTTTCTGGTCCTTGGGAATATCGGCGATAGTCGTTTCTTTGTTCGCCATCTGGCAGAAGTTTTCCGGTTATGGTGTGCCGGAAGGATTTCTCAACGATGCCGGCGGCGTGGATCGTGTGGTAGGTTTTTTTGGCTATCCCAATGCGCTGGGCTTGTTTTTGGGTCCGATTATTGTTGTTTATGTCGGATTTCTGAAGTACAATAGCACCTCCTCTCCCTTGTTTATATTGTCGCGAACGGTTCGTTTTTGGATTAAGTTTTCGGCAATAGTAGTATCTTTGTTAGTTTTATTTTTAGCCAAGTCTGAAGGAGCGATTTTGGCGATTGCTGTCGTCGTTTGGTTGTTACTTTTTACGACCAAAAAAACCAGGATTTTTGCCTTGTTTTTAGCTGTATTTTGTATTATTATGATTGTTGCCCTACCAGGGATTCGGGACTTCGCTTATATTAAGCTTTTTTTGCTCGATGCCTCCGGCGGAGTGCGTCGTCTGATGTGGGGCGAGACCTGGCAGTTACTTAAAGATAATTGGCTTTGGGGTGGAGGATTGTCTTATTTTCAAGAGGCTATCAAAGCTTATCATGGCGGCAAGTACCCATTAGTTCCTTATCCGCATAATGTTGTTTTTAATTTTTGGAGCGAGTTAGGGATTTTGGGACTTTTGACTTTCGTTTGGTTGGGCGTCAAGTTTATTTATTTGAACTGCAAAAATATTTTTAAGATAATCGCCGATTACAGCCAGGGGTTGCCGTTTGATAAAATACTTAGCTTTGTTTTGCTGTTGGTGTTTTTGCAAATGTTAATCCACGGATTGGTAGATGCGCCTTATTTCAAAAATGATTTGTCAGTATTATTTTGGATAATTTTTGGAGCGGCCAGCTTGAATTGTTCTCTGAAGGATAGTGGCAAGAAGGAGTGTTAGAAAATAATTATTTTTTATGAAAGTTGTCAGCGCCTGTTTGGCAGGAATCAAATGTAATTATGAAGGAAAGTCTAAGCCGTGTCAGCAAGTTATTGATATGGTGGCCAGAGGCGAGGCTATTGCGGTTTGTCCGGAGCAGTTAGGCGGTTTGCCAACGCCCAGGGTGCCGTCGGAAATAGTGGGTGAGAGGGTAATCAATCAAGCAGGGCAAGATGTTACCAAGGAGTTTATTCGTGGCTCTAAAGAAGCTCTTAAAATTTCTATTGATAATGGTTGCAATGAAGCAATTTTGAAGTCTAAATCGCCGGCTTGTGGTAGCGGCAAAATTCATGATGGAACCTTTACTGATACACTAATTGATGGCGACGGCGTTTTCGCTAAAATGCTCAAAGAGCGGGGGATCAAAGTAATTACGGAAAAGGATTTATAATAATGGAGAGGTGTCTGAGTTGGTTTAAGGTACCGCTCTCGAAAAGCGGCAGGGGTTCATAGCCCCTCGGGGGTTCGAATCCCCCCCTCTCCGCCATTCGGGAAACTGGGGGGAATTGGCGAGAATTCGCCAGCCGATTTTCCCTTTAAA
>MWBE01000009.1 GCA_002068915.1 Parcubacteria group bacterium ADurb.Bin326 | reverse complement strand
CCAACAACAATCATTATGCCCCGGATAAGTGGTATTCCGATAGGTTTAGATTGCAATTTGCCGGAGAAAAGATGATTGTTGACGGTTATGAAGCAGTTAATGAGGGTAGAACGGTGTATGTTGGCGGTGGAGATTTGTCAACTACAACGGAAGCCGGACCAAGCGTAACAAACCCTCAATCAATTTTCTCTAATATTTATTTGATGTCTTTCAGTCAGGGAGCTAGCCAAGCTCTGCAAAATGTTTTCAAGCAGATGGTTAATAATTGGTTCTTTAATTCTGGCGATATGGCTAGCGGAGGATTGGAATACGCCGACGCCTTAGGTCTTTGCGAGGGTGAATCTGATGCTGATGGCAATTATTGCTTAACAGACATTGATTGTCTTAAGCGTGGCAAGTCTAATTGCGCTGCGTATAAAGCCAAATTAGTTAGAGACACTAAGAGGCTAGCTGATTTGCAAAACATTGCCTCCCAGCTGCTTAGATTTTATAGTGCTTCTCGTTGTAGCAATGATTTTACAAGGTCTTGTAAGATTAATTCCGATTGTTATGGTGGAGGTACTTGCGGTAACTATTATCCGGCACTTAAAGCAGGTACTTACATACCGGGAAAAACCTTTAGTGTTTGGCCGTCTTGGCAGGACGAATTGGGCAAGTCAATATCAATGACATTACCTACTGATCCGATAAATAAATTTGTCGGCTGTTTATCACCGTACGATTCTACTACCTGCTGGAATCAGGAAACAAAGAATATGTTCTGTAGTCCAGCGACTACATCAGCGGCTTATTCTTATTATTCTTGGGATGGCGGAAAACATTACCAGTTAATGGCTAAAGGCGAATTCTCCAATAACACTTCGACATTATGGCGTCCCGACTGGAATAAAGTTAATAATCTTAGAACTGATCCTTTTTTTGCCTACAGTTCCGGATTGTCTAATTTCTGCAAGAGTTTCCCTGAAATGTTTAGTATTTGCCAAGTCAATTCCGGAGCCTGTGATTCTGCTTTGGAGTCTTGCGGTAATGGCATAATTGATGTAGATGTTTCAGGTAATCCAATTGAAAATTGTAGTAATTGTTGGGCTGATGCCGGATGCGGTTATGGCAAAACCTGCAAGCAAGAGAGTGGCAATTATGTTTGTAAGCCACAAAAATAAAACCAATATATTATGTTTGAACAAAATCAACCAAACCAAAATTTTGGACAACCTGGCGTTACACCAACCCAACCGCAACCTCAGCCACCCATCGCACCCAATCCCGAGGCAAATAATCCTTGGTTAAATCAGGTTAGTAGTCCGGCACAAACTCCTTATGGCAATGCAAGCCAGCCGGAGGACATGTTTGCGACTACTCGCGACATCCCTGCTTCTGGAAACATTAATGCTCAGTACGGTCAACCGGGCCAATCCTACCAGCAGATGCCTCCAGCAATGAGTTATTCTGATATTTATGGGGGCAGAGGAATCAATTTCGGCAAAATAATCATGATTTTATCGGGTCTGTTGTTGATTGTTTTAGTAGCAGTTGCTGCTTATTTTACTTACAATTATTTTGCTTCTCAGGAGCCGGCAGAAGAAGTTGTCAGCCAAGAAACTTCCGCTAACACGCCCGCCACCAATACTCCGCCTCAAAATAATCAAGCAGAGAATACGCCAAACGAAACAGTAATTCCCGCCATTCCCGAGACAACCACCTCCACTCAAACTCAAACAGTGGTTAGTTCAGAAAAAGATAGTGATGGAGATGGACTAACTGACGCGGAGGAAATTGAATTAAAAACCAACCCCAACAGCGCCGATACTGATTCTGATGGACTTACCGATTGGGCGGAAATTAAAATTTACAAGACGGATCCGCTTGACCCTGATTCAGATAGTGATGGCTACAAAGACGGAGAGGAAGTTATTAATGGCTATGATCCGGCTAAAAGTGGTGGCGCTCGTTTGTTTGATGTACCTCAACAATAGTAGTGTCATAGAATTATAATTGATAGTATAAATCAAGAATTAATATGGAAGAAACAAATAATAATGAGATCACTAAGCAATCGATCCAACCAGCAGTTGCGAGCGACGTTTATGTAATGCCTGATAAATTTCGTCTGAAGGGCTCGTCGGGTAGTAATCGTGGCATTATTATTTCCGCCTTGGTTTTGCTAACGGTAATGCTTTTGACAGGAGTTTATTTCGCTTATGACAGTTGGCAGAGGTCGCGAATTTCTCAGGAGCCAGCTGAAGAACAGCGTCCCCCAATAATCGAGATTCAAGAGGAAGAAATGTTGATGGCGACTTCCACGGCCACCTCCACCGAAGAAGTGGCGACTTCCACGGCCACCTCTACTGAAGAAATGACTACCTCAACCGAAGAGTCTACGGAGATAAAATTCAGTCTTGACTCTGACAATGATGAGCTTACAGATATTGAAGAGGTTATTTTTGGGACGGCTCCCTCTAGCGCCGATACTGACGGCGATGGCTATAAGGACGGAGTAGAGGTGGCTAACGGCTATTCTCCCAATAAGGGCGGAAATGTTAAAGTCTCTGACTCTCCCTTTATTATCTCAATGACTACTGATTTTGATTCTGATAATTTTAAGCTTCTTTATCCCAAGGACTGGCGTCCCAGTCTCGCAAAGGCTTCCAAGCAATTAGTTTTAACCGTCAACACCGGAGAGGTAATAACAATTACTGTTAAGGATAATGCCGATAAGATACCGGCAATGTCTTGGTATTTACAACAATACCCCCAGACGCCGGTAAGCGATTTGCGAATAGTCGACTCCAGAGATTTGACCGGTGTTTATTCTCCCGATGGTCTTTCGGCTTATTTGACAGACAAAGACAAGTCTAAGTTTTATGTTTTTGAATACGTTATCGGTAGGCAACTGGAGTTTCGTTATCCCGCTATTTTTACTATGTTAATCAAGCAATTTGAAACCATTGCTAATCCTGCGGTTACCGTGAGTCCGGCAACTTCCTCGCCTCAAACTCAGCAATCTCCTTACACTGCCTCAACTTGCGCTAATTTCTTTTGCGCCACCAGTCCTTGTGGCCTACAGCCGGATGGAGGTAATAGTTGCGAGTCCAATCCGCCTAGGGGAGTCTGCTATTTAAGTACTTGCGATTCAGATCTGGATTGTTTGGACGGTCTTTCTTGTCAGGAGGTGGACTGTTATTCCGGCGACGCTCTAATTTCCAGTATGGTTTGTAAATAAGTTAGACAATGATTAAAAATAAAGCTAATATATCGTTTGATTTTTGCGGTAAAGATTCTGACAGGGAAGTGGTTGCAAAAATAGCTAAAGCCCTGTCTTTGGTTTCCAAGTCCTCTAAAAACAAAAAATTTTCTTTGGCTGTCGTTTCTCCTTCTGAAATAAAGAAGTGGAATCTCGCTTATCGTGGTAAAAATAAACCTACCGACGTTCTTTCTTTTTCAGAATTAGAATCAGATGAGTTTATTCCCGAAACGGAAAACGAAAAAAGGCAAGAATTAGGCGAGATAATAATTTGTAATTCGATTGCTTCCAAGCAAGCCAAGCTTTACGGTTGGAGCAGGGAAGAGGAGTTGGCGAGGCTTTTGGCGCACGGCCTGGCTCATCTTTGCGGCTATGATCACGAAAACGTCAGCAAAGAAGAAGAGTTGAAGATGATCAAATTTGAAAAAAAGATTTTAAAGCAGGCTGGGTTTGATTTTTAAAATTTCGCAAGTTTATGGTGCACTGAACAAAAAATTTGTTCAACCCATGTTTGTTTAAAAAAGATTTTTTTGTTATAATAACCCCGGGTTAATAAATCCTAATTGGCACAGAAATGCCCATGCTAAAAGACAATATAATAACCGGATTGGATATCGGTTCCTCAGCGATTCGGGTAGTTGTTGGTGAAAGATCCAAAAACGATTCTAAAATCCGCATTATAGGGGCCGTAGAAGGTCCTTCGCAAGGAATTTCCAAAGGATTGGTGGTTAGCGCTGAAGACGCTATTTCCGCCATCTCTTCTGTTTTAGAGCGTGCCGAGCGAATGATCGGCCAGCCAATATCCAATGCTTGGGTTGGTGTCAATGGCAGCCATATTACCACCTCTGAGAGCAGGGGCGTGGTTGCCGTCTCCAAAGTTAACGGAGAGATACGTGAGGCCGATGTTGAGAGAGTAATAGAAAATGCCAAGTCAGTTGCCGCTCCGCCTAACTATGAAATTCTTCATGTAATTCCTAAAAGTTTTGTAGTGGATTCCCAAGTGGGAATCAAAGATCCGGTGGGCATGACTGGAATACGTTTAGAGGTGGAGACTCAGATAATTCAGGGGCTATCATCTCAGATTAAAAACCTTATCAACTGCATTTATAGGACTGGACTGAATATAGACGATTTAGTTTTATCAATACTGGCAACAGCAGAGAGTGTTCTTACTAACAGACAGAAGGATTTAGGGGTGGTGGTAATATCTTTGGGCGGCAAAACAACCAGTCTTGCCGTTTTTGAGGAAGGCGAATTGTTGCACACGGCAGTGATTCCTTTAGGGTCTGATTACGTTACCCAGGATATTGCTCTTTTGTCGCGAATTTCTATGGACACCGCAGAAAAGATTAAGGTTAGAGAAGGAAGTTGTTTACCTAAAGAGTTTAAAAAACAAGATGAAATGAAATTTGCTGATATTGGCGGATTAGAAGAGGGAAGTTTTTCTAAAAAACAGGTAGCGGAAATAGTAGAAGCTAGAATTGAAGAAATTTTTGAAAAAGTTGATAAGGAACTCAAGAAGGTTGGACGTTCAGGAATGCTTCCGGCCGGAGCTGTTCTTACGGGTGGTGGCGCCAAGCTTGATGGTATAGTTGATTTAGCCAAGCGGACTTTACGCCTTCCTGTTTCTTTGGGTTATCCTCATGATTTAGTATCTTCTTTGGATAAGGTTAGCGACCCGGCTTTTACCGCAGCCGTAGGATTGGTGCTTTGGGGGTCGCAAATGAATACTCGCTCCGGAGGAATTAGGTTGCCATCAAATTTCGATGTAGTAGATAAGACCGTCGGACAAATAAAGAAAATTTTTAAATCATTATTGCCATAAACCGTATGCCTAGAAAAAAAACAACTCAGGAGCAAGAAACTGTTTTAGAGTCTAAAGTCGTCAACAAGCCCTTTCCTAAAAACGCCCCCCGGAAATCATCGAATTCTTCTCTGACAACGATTTTATTATCTCTGATAATCATAGCTTTGGTTAGCTTTTTGGTTTATGATAAGTTTTTATCCTCGATGGATTTTAATTTCATCAATCAAGACCAAGAGGAAGCCGTTGTGAGTGACAATTATCAGGTTCCTTTGGGGATTTTTTCTCAAGCAGAGCAGACTCAACAGCAAGACCCGACAGCTTCTTGGAAAATGTTTGATTTCACCTTAGCTTCATCAAGCGAAAAAGATTCCCTATATTCATTTAAGTACCCGGCGGAATTGCAAGTCGAAAGAAATGACGATTTAATCAGATTAAGCAGTGTTTCTACTTCCAGTGAAATTCAATTGCTGATTAATTTTGAAGAGTACGAAGGCGATCTTTCTGAATGGATTAAAGAGCAAGACAAAATTTCAGCAAAAGCTTGGGAGGGCAAGCCTTCGATAGAAGTAGTTACTTCAAGCGATGCTACTTTTATGGAGATGCCAGCATTGGTTCGTCAGCAGAAAATGTTAGCGGCCGATATGACGGCTTACGTCCTTTATTTTCAGAAAGATGGAAAGATTTTTTCAATCTCTATGATGGCGCCTCAATTGACTCAAGAGATGATTAATTTTTATTTGATTTTTGTTAATACTTTTAAGTTTTAATTATTTAATTAAGTTCAAGATATGCCAGAAATAAAACCGGAAATCGAAACTATTGCTAAGATTAAGGTTATTGGAGTTGGGGGATCAGGTGGCTCCGCGGTCAATCGAATGGTTTCCGCTAAGATTAAGGGGGTTGATTTTATAGCTATCAATACTGATTTGCAGGCTTTGCATAACAATGAATCAAAGAACAAGCTCCATATTGGACAGAAAATAACCAGGGGGTTGGGCGCGGGAATGAATCCCGAAGTGGGATTGGCTGCCGCTCAAGAAAACGCCAATGAAGTTCGAGAGCTACTCAAGGGTTCGGACATGGTTTTTATTACCTGTGGTTTGGGTGGAGGAACCGGAACCGGGGCTTCTCCGGTAGTAGCTCAAATAGCTAAAGACATTGGAGCTTTGGTGGTTGCCGTAGTGACTAAACCCTTTCAATTTGAGGGGGCTAAGCGTTCAGGAATTGCCGAGGAAGGACTTGATCTACTCAAGCAAAACGTTGATGCTATAATAACCATTCCTAATGATAAAATCTGGCAGATAGTCGATCAGAAAACCTCCGTTTTAGACGCATTCAAGGTGGTTGACGATGTTTTACGTCAAGGAATACAAGGCATATCAGAGATTATAACAATTCCAGCTTTGATTAATGTTGATTTTGCCGATGTTAAGGCGGTAATGAAAGATGCTGGCTCAGCTTTAATGAGTATTGGCGAGGCTTCAGGAGACAATCGCGCTGTTCAGGCAGCTAAGGCGGCGATTTCTTCTCCTCTTTTAGACTTGTCAATTGATGGAGCTAAGGGAGTTTTATTTGTTATCTCCGGAGGCAACGATTTAACCATGAATGAGATCAAGGAAATAACCGATGTAATTACCTCCGGCGTTTCTGATGATGCTAAAATAATTTTTGGTGCTAATGTAGACGATAATATGAAGGATAAGGTCAGGGTTACTTTGGTTGCTACGGGATTTGGAGACGAACAAGCAAGAAGGCAGGAGTCATCAAAAAGCAATCTTGGGTATCGTTTGAATAAGATCTTTTTGGAACAAGACGCTAAAGATGAGGAAGAAGAGTCGGCTCCGGCAAGAAAGACACCAAATCCTTATCAGCCGGAAAAGAATCCTAATAAATCTAGGAGTTTTATAGCAGATATAGAGACTAAAGCGCCGGAGAAGGGCAGGTTTTTCTCTCCAATAGACGATGAAGAAGATACTGAAGAAGAACAAGAGCAGTCCAAAATTCCTCCGTTATCTTGGAAAAAGCAGCAAATTGAGGAAGCGGAAGAAGAAGATCTGGAGATTCCTCCTTTTCTGAGAAAAAAAATGAAATAAGAGATGAGATAAAAGCGGCCCGAGTTCTTCTCGGGTCTTTTTATAGACAGAAAAAGATTTTTATGTCTTGCCTGTATTAGCTTATTTTTTTTGTTATCCACATAAGAGAGAAATTGTTAAAAAAGCCAGTAAAAACAAGCGTTGACTAGCTTGTCTTACCTGGTTATAATGATAACAGTAATTTAGACCAGGAGGCGCCAAAGAACTTGGCTTTTTTAATCAGTAATGATTCCACTGGTCTTTTCTTAATCTCAAAAATATAATAAAGGAGCCTTAATTATGGAGACCCAAATCAAGCAAATAAGAAAGCGTAACGGAGATATAGTAGATTTTGACCAGAAGAAAATCGTTAACGTCATACATAAGGCGCTTTTTGCTGTGGGTCGAGACGATATTGAGTTGGCAGAGGCTGTTTCGGAAAAGGTAGTTCAAGTCCTTAATGCCAAATTTCATCCTAGGTCAATTCCCGCCATAGAAGAGATTCAGGATTTAGTAGAAGAGGTTCTTATTAAAGAGGATCTTGTTCGCGCCGCCAAAGCTTATATTATTTATCGTGAACAGCATGCCAGGCTACGCGAGATGAAGGAGTTGTTGAACTCCAATGATATTATCGAGGGTTATCTGCAGAAGCTTGATTGGAAGGTTAAAGAAAATGCGAACATGGCTTATTCGCTACAGGGATTAAACAATCACGTAGCCTCTGCGGTTAGTTCTCATTATTGGCTTAATAAAATTTATCCTCCGGAAATCAGGAATGCTCACAATGATGGCACTGTTCATATTCATGATTTGCAAATTTTAGCCGTTTACTGTTGTGGTTGGGATTTGCAAGCTCTGCTCAGGATAGGCTTTGGGGGCGTTGACGGAAAAGTACAAAGCAAGCCAGCCAAGCGTTTTCGTGTTGCCTTGGGCCAGATAGTCAACTTTTTTTATACATTGCAAGGTGAAGCGGCTGGAGCCCAGGCTTTTGCTAATTTTGACACTCTTTTAGCTCCTTTCATTCGTTATGACGGCCTTGATTATCGTCAGGTCAAGCAAGCCATGCAAGAATTTATTTTCAATATGAATGTTCCGACTCGTGTCGGCTTTCAAACTCCTTTTACCAATTTAACTTTTGACTTGACCTGTCCTTCTACTTTGGCTAATGAACCGGTCTTGATCGGCGGAGTACCACAGAAAGAGACTTACAAGGAGTTTCAGCGCGAGATGGACATGATTAATCGCGCCTTTGCCGAAGTCATGATGGATGGAGACGCGCGCGGTCGAGTTTTTACCTTTCCTATTCCAACTTACAATATTTCCCAAGACTTTAATTGGGACAACGAAGTTCTCGATCCTATTTGGGAAATTACGGCCAAGTACGGCATCCCTTATTTTGCCAACTTTGTTAATAGCGATATGAAGGCCGAGGATGCCCGCTCGATGTGTTGTCGTCTGCGTTTGGATAATCGCGAATTACGCAAACGTGGTGGCGGAATTTTCGCTGCCAATCCTTTAACCGGATCAGTTGGTGTGGTTACTGTCAATCTGTCAAGAATCGGCTATTTGTCCAAGGGTAACGAGCAAGCCTTCTTTAGTCGTTTAGGGCAAGTAATGGAGTTGTCTCGCCAGAGCCTGAAACTTAAGAGAGAAATTTTGGAGAGGTTTACTGAGCTGGGTCTTTATCCATATTCAAAATATTATTTAAAAGATATCAAAGAGAGGTTTGGTCAGTATTGGAGAAATCATTTTAATACCATTGGCATTAACGGCATGAATGAGGCGTCTCTTAATTTTTTCAATAAACCTCTTGTTTCTAAGGAAGGCATTGAGTTTGCTGAGAAAGTCATGGACTTTATGTTACAGCGCTTGGCAAAATATCAAGAGGAGGATGATCAGCTTTATAATTTAGAGGCGACTCCCGCCGAAGGAGCGACTTATCGTTTTGCCAAGAAGGACAAAGAGCTTTATCCTGATATCATAGTTGCTAATGAAGAGGCCTACAAGCAATCTTGTTGTGCTCCTTACTACACTAATTCTTCTCATTTCCCGGTCAATTATTCCAATGACATTTTTGAAGTGCTAGAGAAGCAGGATGGCTTGCAAATAAAGTATACCGGAGGAACAGTAGTTCATATTTTCTTAGGAGAGAAAATGCCTGATATTAACAGCACCAAGAATTTGGTTAGAAAGGTTGCGGAAAATTTCCATCTGCCCTATTACACTATTAGTCCTACTTTTTCGATTTGTCCCAAGCACGGTTATTTACCTGGGGAATACCGCTATTGTCCCCACTGCGATGCGGAAATCGGCTATGTCCATGAACAGAAAGAAAAGTTGCCCCTGTAAAATGCCTTAATTTGGAAGAAATAATACATCTTTCGATAAAGCCTTTAATGTGTTATATTTAATAATGTGCTATATATTATACTTATTAATAACTTAAGATAATATTATGGAAGGTGCAAAAGAACAGCTGGAGAGACAGCCCTGCGAAGTCTACTCCAGAATTGTCGGCTATATTAGGCCGGTAGATCAATGGAATCCTGGGAAGCAGTCAGAGTTTATTGATCGAAAGACTTTCGACGTTTGCGCTTGTTCCGGAGAAGATGGTGCAGGGGTTTAATTTCTTGTTATGGTTATAGGGGGTTTTCAGCCAGTAACTCTTCTGGATTATCCGCAAAAGGTGGCAGCGATTATTTTCACCTCAGGGTGCAATATGCGCTGCCCCTTTTGTTATAATTATAAATTGGTTCTGCCGGAACACTTGGACAAAGAAAAATCTTTTGAAGAAAAACAAATTCTGTCCTTTCTAAAAAAAAGAAAAAAATATCTTGATGGATTGGTGATCACCGGAGGCGAGCCAACAATCCAAAACGATCTACCCAGTTTTTTAGGGGAGGTTAAGGAGATGGGTTACAGCGTAAAGTTAGACACTAATGGTTTGTTGCCGGAGGTTCTTAAAAAACTAATCTCTCAAAAGTTAATTGACTACATAGCCATGGACATTAAGGGTCCGTTGGGCGAGTATTCTAAGTATTGTGGCATTGAAGATACTTCAAATATAAAAGAGAGTATTGCTTTAGTGATGAATTCCGACCTGTCTTATGAGTTTAGGACCACATTCGCTAAAGGATTGCATTCGATTGAGGATGCTGTTAAAATAGGAAAAGATATTAAGGGTGCCGAGTTGTATTTTTTACAGGGATTTCGAGATGAGCCGACGCTTAATCCTAAGGCGAGATTAGTTGGCTTTACTCCTGCGGAAATGGAAAAAATGCGCATGCAGTGCGAGAAATTTGTTAAGAAGTGTTCTATAAGATAAATTTATGCCAGAGACTGATTTTAATCAAATTAAAGAATTGCTTGAAAAGAATCTCACAGAGACGGCGGAGGTTAAAGAAGAGATTTCTCACATAAGACGGTATTTGCGATTGCGATTGATTTTTAATGTAGTCTGGATAATTATTGTTTTGGCTCCTGCTGTCTTTGCTATATTTTACATTCCTTCCCTTATCAAAGATTTGGTCGGAGATGGAGATATCTTTAAACTTTTAGGAATTTAACAAAATGGAAAATTTAATTTCTCAAATAAAAGACCTGCTCGAAAGAGCTCAAGGCACTTGGAGGTTACTTTGACCTAGATAGGTCGCGTAAGCAAATGGAGGAACTGGAGAAGGAGATGAATGCTCCCGATTTTTGGTCTGACCAAGAAAAGGCCAAGGACGTCAGTAAGCGCTATGAATTAATTAAACAAGAAGTGGATCTCTGGTCTCAGTTTATTAAAGAAGCCAGGGATTTATTGGAGTTATCTGAAATTTCAAGCGGCGATTCTTCAATAGAAGAAGAGATTTCTTCCCGATTAGCCGAACTGCAAAAGCGCTACTCCTCTTTGGAGTTTAGCGTTTTATTTTCGGGAGATTTTGATAAGGGTAATGCCATAATATCAATTCATGCCGGAACCGGAGGAGTTGATGCTCAAGATTGGGCGCAAATGCTCCTGCGAATGTATTTGCGTTTTTGTGAGCGTCACGGTTTTGATACAAGTATTGTTGACGAGACGCCCGGAAGCGAAGCGGGGATTAAAAGTGTTACGTTGGAGGTTGCTGGTCGTTATGCGTATGGTTGGTTAAGAAGTGAAGGCGGAGCGCATCGCTTAGTGCGCATTTCTCCTTTTGACGCTGAAAAAATGCGCCACACTTCGTTTGCCTTGGTTGAAGTCCTGCCCGAGATTGAGGAATCAAAAGAGATTGAGATAAAAGAAGACGACCTGAAAATAGAAGTGATGCGTGCCGGTGGTCACGGCGGCCAGAGCGTCAACACTACTGACTCGGCGGTTCGCATCACTCACTTGCCGACAGGGATAGCCGTAAAGTGCCAGAATGAACGATCTCAAGTACAGAATAGGGCTACGGCCATGAAGATTCTCAAGGCCAAGTTGCTTTTGGTCTATCAAGAACAAGCAGAGAGTGATCTGCAAAAAATCAAAGGCGAGTATCGCAAGGCTCAATGGGGCAATCAGGCTCGTTCTTATGTGCTGCAACCCTATCGCCTAGTAAAAGATCATCGTAGCGGATTTGAAACGCCTGACACCGAAGCAGTATTAAATGGAGAAATCGATCAGTTAGTAGAAAGCTTTTTACGCCAGTCGGCTTCTCAGTAATAAGTAATAAAATAAAGGAGGGTGGCTAATTCGGAATTATTTTTTTATTGCCTGATATTTTTCCTTGCCGGAATAGTTACGGGCAGTTTTTTATTTTTAGAAGGCTTTTATCTTTTTTGTTTGTTATTGATTTTATTTTTTTGTTCATTAATGTTTTTTCGGCATAAACGATTTTTTTATGTGCTCATTTTGGCGACAGTTTTTGTTTTTGGTTGGTGGCGTTATGATTTGTCATTGCCTGATTGTAGCCGGCCGAAAAATCTTTGTTATCACAACGGACAAAAAGTTGCTTTTATAGGAAAAATAGTTCTAGTCTCTAATAGTCCGGATAGTCAGCGTCTGGAAATTTCTGCTTCCAAGCTCGAGGCTGGTAATATCGCCGTATCAGGAAAAATTCAAACTACAGCCGGCATCTTTCCTAAATTCGACGTTGGGGATATAATCAGCGTCAATTGTGAGTTGCAAGGACTTGATGAAATAAAACAGTCCGGTTTTGCAAAGTATTTATCGAGTCGAAGAATTTATTCGTCTTGCTGGAATCCTGAAATTACAGTTTTGGATTTCGGTAGCGCGAGCTTTGCCGGTTTTTGGGGATCTGCTCGTCGTTTTTTGTCAGAGAAAATAAATTTAACTTTGCCCGAGCCTACAGCGTCACTGATGCGAGGCATGATGCTGGGAGATGGGGCGGGCATGCCAAAATATTTGAAGGATAGGTTTTCTCGCTTGGGACTCACTCATGTAATTGCTATTTCCGGATCACATATAGCCATAGTCTGCTCCGTTCTTCTGGCTTGTTTTTTGACAGCAGGTGTCTCGCGACCACGCTCTTTTTGGCCCATATTTTGGATCGTTGTCTTCTACGTTATTTTAGTCGGGGCCCCGGCGTCAGCAGTTCGTTCCGCGATTATGGGGTTAATGATTCTTTTCTCCCAAAAAATCGGACGCCTTTCTAGGTCAAAAAATGTTTTGATCTCAGCGGCCGCCTTGATGGCTTTGGAAAATCCGGAAATTATCATAGGCGACGTTGGTTTTCAACTCTCTTTTGCCGCTGTCTGGGGCTTGATTTATATAACTCCGATTATAAAAAAATACTTCTCTATTTTTCCTGAATTTTTGCAATTAAGAGAGATTGTGGTGGCGACTTGTGCAGCCCAATTATCGACTATGCCCTTAATTCTTTTTCATTTCGGCAATTTTTCCTTCATTTCTTTTTTTGCCAATTTATTGATACTGCCTGCCATTCCCTTGCTTACTGTTTTGGGTTTGGCGCAAGTTGTTGTCGCGGTAATTTCTGTACTTTTTGGTAAAATAATCGGCTTTCCAGTCTGGGTTATTTGCGTTTATTGGTTGGAAGTCTCTAAATGGCTTGACGGCTTACTTTTTAGTGATTGGGGATTGGGGCAGATCAGTTTATTGAGCGCAATTATTTCTTATCTGATTATTTTTGTTTGGGTCTGGCTGGCCGGAAAAAAGATGGTATAATTAAGTAAATTATGAAAAAAATACTCTCATCATTAATTATCGCAATTACCGCCGGCTTGTTGTGGCTGATATTTTTTTCATCATCTGATTTTTTGAACGGCTCGGTTGCCGGGGTTGCAGAAATAAGCCGCGATGATTTTTATTCTGTCACCGGTAGCGATGATTTTTCCGAGAATGGGCCTTCAGTAAATCAAGAAAGCTATGAAGAAAAGTCATCCGATTTGAAATTATATTTTTTTGATGTCGGTCAAGGCGACAGTGTCATGGTAAAGCAGGGCGATTGGGAAATGATAATTGATGGAGGTCCTGACAGGTCGATTTTGGAAAAGTTAGGCAAATATCTTCCTTACACTGATCGCAAAATCGAAGTAATGATTCTTACACACGCGCATGCCGATCATGTCGACGGCCTCGCGGAAATCATGGAACGCTATCAAGTAGATAAAATTTACTTTAATGGATCGGTTCATTCCGCTCCCGGTTATTTGGAGTTTTTAAAAATTATTAAAGACAAAAACATTGATGCAGAAATTATTGATAGGCCGCAGGAATTATCTTGGGACAATGGAGTAAATTTGCAGTTTCTTGCTCCTGTAAAAAGTTTTTATCAGATTAAGCCGGAACACATAAATAACAGTTCTTTGGTTTTTCGTCTTATTTATGGTTCCGGCACCGCATTGTTTATGGGAGATTTTGAAGATGAAGAAACGCTAGTTTCTTCTTATGGTCCCGAAGCTTTAAAATCTCAAATATTGAAAGTCGGCCATCACGGCTCAAGCAATGCTAATGACAAGGAGTTTATTGCCGTTGTCTCGCCTTATTTTTCTATCATTTCCTGCGGTAAGAAAAATTCTTTCGGCCACCCACACTACCGAACCTTATACAATTTAGAAAAAGTCGATTCAAAAATTTTAAGAACTGATATTTTGGGGGACATTCTTTTTATTTCCTCCGAAAATGGCTTTAAACCGGAGCTTCTTGATTAAGGCCATGTTTTTTGTTAAGATAGGACCAGATTAATGATTCTAATTTAAACAAATGAGCGATAAAAAAATAAAAGTGCTCCTAGTCGAAGACGAGTCGATGATAGTTGATATGTATAAGATGAGATTAGAGGAGGAGGGTTTTGAGGTTTTAGTGACGGATAAGGGGACTGAGGCTTTTGAAATTGCTTCCAAGGAAAAACCGAATATCATTTTATTGGATGTGATTTTGCCGGAAATTGACGGTTTCTCTGTCTTGCAGATGATTAAAGATGATTCCAAGACTAAAAACATTCCTGTGATGATGTTGACTAACTTGGGACAAGAGAGCGACAAAGAAAAGGGAAGCCAGTTGGGAGCGGTTGAATATTTTATTAAGTCGCAACACACCCCAGCTGATGTTTTATCGGCGGTTAAGAAGATAGTATTTAAATAAGATAAAATTAGTAATTGTAAAATTATGGAAGATCAAATCGAAAGAACGTTGGTGCTGCTCAAGCCCGATGCAGTCAAGAGAGGATTAATGGGGGAGGTTATTTCTCGTTTTGAAAAATCGGGAATGAAAATCGCTGCCATGAAATTAAAATGGGCCAATCCTGATTCCGCCGGACAGCACTATGGAGAAGATATTATAACTAGACGCGGCGAAAAAGTCAGGCAACTCCTAATCGATTTCATTACTACGGGGCCAATTTTAGCCATAGTAATTGAAGGAGTGAACGCGGTGGAAAATGTACGCATGATGGTTGGTTCTACCGAGCCTAAATCAGCCTTGCCTGGAACTATTCGTGGCGACTATTCTCACATATCTTATGCTCGAGCTGACGCTGCCGGTAAGGCCGTGGCTAACATTATCCACGCCTCAGCTACGCCAGAAGAGGCAGACAAGGAAATTCACATTTGGTTTTCTGAGGAAGAGATTTATAGCTACAAGACTGTTTACGAAGATCTTACTTTCTAAAATTGAAGTACAACAAAACCCGCCGTAAGGCGGGTTTTGTTAATCTCTAAAAATTTATTTAGCTTTGGTTTTTAGGCAGCTGGTGCAGACTTTTACTCTGGCTCCAGCAATTTTCTTGCTTTGCAAATTGATTTTCTGAGTTCTCTTGGTCTTGACATTAGAGTGGCTAACATTGTTAGCGGTGCTAGTGCCACGACCGCAGATTTGGCATGACTTGGACATATTTAGATTTTATAGTTTATTTGACTGTTTGAAATATTAGCACAATTGTTAAAAAAAGTCAATTATGATAAAATAATGGCAATAATTATTAAGGCTTTAAAATAATATGCTGATAAATCGGCTTTTTACCGAACCATTATTTTTTGTGGCCTGGGTGGTTGCCATAGTTACTGCGTTAACCATTCATGAATTTTCCCATGCGTTCACTGCTTATCTTTTGGGCGATCATACAGCTAAAGAAGATGGGAGAATTTCTTTCAATCCCTTGACTCACATCGATCCGTTGGGATTTTTTATGCTGTTAATTGCCGGTTTTGGCTGGGCCAAACCAGTTTCCGTTAACCCTTATAATTTACGTCAACCACGTTCCGGCATAGCCCTGGTTTCTTTGGCTGGGCCTTTGGCTAATTTAGTTTGCGTCTTTATTTTTGCTTTATTATTTAAGTTTTTGTCGCCGATTTTAGGAATCAATAATTTGCTTTCTAATTTTTTATTCATGATGACCTTGATTAATATTTCATTGTTTGTTTTCAATTTGATTCCCATTCCGCCACTTGACGGATCGAAGATTTTATTCAGTTTATTGCCGGATTCACGGTTTGCCGAGTTTAAGTACAAGTTTTCGGTTAATGGTCCCTGGATACTGTTGATGGTCATAATTTTTGATTCAATTACTGGAGCGGGGATTTTTAGCCGGTTATTCGGTTTTATGGTTGATTTGATTAGCCGTCTAATTCAGTAGGCGAGTTGACTTTTAAAGGGAAATAAGTTAAAATATTTAGCGTCGATAGATGCTGACTATTGGCGTTAAAAATTATTTAATTTTAGCCAAATAATCCGAAGGTCCCACATCCGGTTTTGGGATTTTTTCGTCTTTAACCCGAGGGTTTCTGAGAACGTTGGGAATTCTCTAATTTGAAGGCGAATTCGCTTATTTGCATTATTTTCCAATTTAAAACTGGAGAAAAAACAATCAATTATGCCAACAATCAATCAGTTATTGAAAAAAGGCAGGAAGTCCAAGCCGGCAAAATCCAAGACTCCGGATATGCAGATCACTTTGGACAGCTTGCACAGAAAGCGCAGAACCATGCAGAAGGGTAATTCTTTTAAGCGTGGCGTTTGCACTCAAGTAAGAACCACCACCCCGAAAAAACCTAACTCAGCTTTGAGAAAAATCGCTCGTGTCCGTTTATCTAATGGACAAGAAGTTACTGCTTATATTCCTGGAATTGGTCACAACTTACAAGAACACTCCATCGTCATGATTCGTGGCGGTAGAGTCAAAGATCTTCCTGGTGTTCGTTATCACATCGTCCGTGGAGTTTATGACTCTGCCGGCGTTGCTAATCGCAAGCGCGGTCGTAGCTTGTATGGAGCCAAAAAAGAAAAGAAAGCCGCTAAGTAATAAAGAGGAATAGATATGAGAGGTAAAAGAGCACCTAAAAGAGTTATTAAACCGGATGATAAGTTTAATAGCCAAGACATTGCTAAGTTTATCAATTACATAATGCAACGCGGCAAAAAAACGGTTGCCAAGGGCATTGTTTACGAAGCTTTAGATATAGTTTCTGAGAAAACCAAAGGAGACGCTCTGGGAATTTTTGATGCAGCTATCAAAAATATTTCTCCTAGCGTAGAAATCAAGGGTCGTCGTGTCGGTGGCGCCAACTATCAAGTTCCAATGGCTGTTAGACCGGAACGTAGTTTCGCTCTCGGTTGCCGTTGGCTGATCGATGCCGCCAACGCTAAGAAAGGCAAGCGCATGGCCGAGAAGTTAGCCGAAGAATTTATCGCTGCTTATAACAATGAGGGGGCCGCTATCAAGAAGAAGCAGGATACTTATAAGATGGCTGAGGCCAATAGAGCCTTCGCTCATTTTTCTAGATAAATTTAATTAAACTCAAAACATAATTTATGCCCCGTAAGACACCTTTAGAGCGTATCAGAAATATTGGTATTATCGCCCACATTGATGCCGGCAAAACTACCGTATCTGAGCGCGTACTTTTCTACACCGGTAAAAAACATAAAACCGGTGAAGTGCATGAAGGCGAAGCTACCATGGACTGGATGGAGCAGGAACGTGAACGCGGTATTACTATCACCTCAGCCGCTACCACTTGCTATTGGCCTAATGCCGAATGGCTAGGAGGAAATGAAATCCAGATCAACTTAATTGACACTCCCGGACATGTTGACTTTACTGCTGAGGTAGAGCGCGCTTTGCGCGTACTCGATGGTGGCGTTATCGTATTCGACGGCGTTGCTGGCGTGGAACCACAGTCTGAGACTGTTTGGAGACAGTCAGAAAAGTATCACGTGCCAAAATTGGGATTCGTCAACAAGATGGATCGTATAGGAGCCAACTTTTATAACGATTTGAAATCAATTCATGATCGTTTGACTTCTAATGCCCATCCTATTCAATTGCCGATCGGCGCTGCCGAAACTTTTTCTGGTATCATTGATTTATTTGAAATGAAGGCTGAGATTTATAAAGACGATCTTGGTACCAAGTTCGAAGAGTCCGAGATTCCCGCTGATGAAGTAGAAAGAGCTAAGGAGTTTCGCGCTAAGTTAGTCGAGGCAATTGTGGAAACTGACGAAGTTTTAATGGAAAAATATTTGGCTGGTGAAGAAATCCCGGTTATTGATTTAAAGAAGGCTTTGCGTAAGGCGGTTATTGCTAATAAAATCGTTCCAATTTTGTGTGGTAGCGCCCTGAAAAATAAAGGCGTTCAATTCATGCTTAATGCCGTTGCTGAATATTTGCCATCTCCGATCGATATTGATCCTCCATTGGGTTCAGACGTTGACGATGAAGAGAAAAAAATTGAAATTAAAGTTGATGACAGCGCTCCTTTGTCAGGATTGGCTTTTAAAATTGCTACTGACCCATTTGTTGGAAAGTTAGTTTTCTATCGCGTTTATTCCGGAGTTTTGAAGTCGGGATCTTATATAGTAAATAACTCCACCGGCAACAAGGAAAGAATTGGACGTATTTTGAGAATGCATTCTAATTCTCGCGAAGAAGTTGATGAGGTGTACGCCGGAGAAATTGCCGCCATTGTTGGTATCAAAGATATTACCACTGGAGACACTTTATCCGATCCGTCATTTCCGGTTCATTTGGAGAGTATTACTTTCCCGGATCCGGTCATTGATATTGCTGTCGAACCCAAAACTAAAGCCGATCAAGAGAAGATGGCTTTGGCTTTATCAAAATTAGCTGAAGAAGATCCGACCTTCCGTGTTCGTACTGACGAGGAAAGTGGCCAGACCGTTATTTCCGGTATGGGAGAACTTCATTTGGACATTATCGTTGATCGTATGCGTCGTGAGTTCAAAGTAGAGGCTAACATCGGTCAGCCACAAGTAGCCTATCGCGAAACCATTAAGGGTAAAGCTGAAGCGGAAGGAAAGTATGTCCGCCAATCAGGCGGTCGTGGCCAATATGGTCATTGCTGGTTGCGCGTTGAACCCTCCGAGGTCAATAAGGGATTTGAATTTGTTGATGAGGTCAAGGGTGGTGTTATTCCTAAGGAGTACATCAAGCCTATTGAAAAAGGTGCTCGTGAAGCCATGGATCGTGGTGTTTTGGCTGGTTACAGATTAATTGACATCAAGGTGACTGTCTATGATGGTTCATATCATGAAGTCGACTCTTCTGAAGCTGCGTTTAAGATTGCCGCCTCAATGGCTTTCCAAGACGCCACTAAGAGAGCTACCCCGGTAATTTTGGAGCCGGTCATGAAAGTAGAAGTTGTTACTCCGGAGCAATTTATGGGTGATGTTATTGGAGATTTGAATTCTCGCCGCGCCATCATTAATTCCATGGAAGACAGAGGATCGGGAGCTGCCGCGGTTAAGGTTATTAACGCTCAAGTTCCTTTGGCTGAAATGTTTGGCTATGCAACAGTAATGCGTTCTATGACTCAGGGACGCGCTTCATATAGTATGGAATTCTTGCAGTACAGTGAAGTGCCGAAAAACGTTGAGATGAAGATCATTGAAGGACGTAAAGGCAAGGAAGAAAGAAAATAGTTTCTAATAAAATAAAAGACTCGCGATTTAACGCGAGTCTTTTATTTTTGTTATTATAAAAAATAATCTAAAAAGAAAAGAGCGGGTCGCCATCCTTGGTTGAGGTTGACGCCCGCATAGATTGCGCCCGACTGCCCATTGGCTTCGGACTTGGGGTTGAGGTTGAAAAAAACTGAAAAGGTGCGGTGTGCGCGGACTAAACGTGATGTTTCGTCTTTTCCCTTAGTGGCCTTGGGCCGTGGGGTAGACCTGGTTGTCGCGCACGCAGATGCGGCAGATTCGCAGATTTGTAGCGTCGTTTTTGCCGCCTTGACGACGACCGAAGCGTCCAAAAGCTCGTTAATCAGTCCGGTGGACTACTCGTCATTTCCTGACCCTCCCTGTTGTGGGGTGAAGCACCCCTTTGCAGTTTTGAACACACAAGTCCAGCTTCCGGCCGAAGGGCGACCATTGACTGAACCAAAGGAGCTATTTAATATCGGATTGGAATTGGTCCGATAACCTTATTGATATTACGCCCACCATTAATCAATGTCAAGTGGAAAAACCTAAAATAGGTCAAATTATCGATAAATGGCAAGAAATAGCCAATAAAAGCCTGCCTTTACAAATTATTTTTTAAACGTTATCATTATTTAATGAAGCCCTAAAATAAGGACATTTTTTCTTTATTTTCTAAGAAAAAAATAATAAAATATCTAAAATAGGCTAAAATATGGCAAATCTACAAAAAATTATCGGCTTGATTAAAAAAACCGGTGATAAAGTAATAATTTTAGATGAAAATGGTGATCCGGGTTTTATTTTGATGTCAGCGGGTGATTATGAAGATCTAATTTTGGGCAGATCAGGGGTTCAGGGATTGACAGAAGATGAACTTTTAGATAAAATAAACCGTGATATCGCAGTTTGGAAAGATACCCAGCAAGCCAGGGAAATGCCGATTGACCAGTACGATTTTGCCAAAGATATCGGTGAAGTCTCCGATGAAGATTATTTGTCTAAATTTGGGGAAAATGATTTTCGCTCTGCAGGTTCCGTCGATGAAGAAAGATACTATTTTGAACCAGTAGAAAACTAAAAATCCTTTTATTTTGCTTGTGGATAAGTCGTGGAACAGATAAATACTTGAAAAAAATAGGGATTTTGTTATAATGTGCTAACCATTAAATAAATAATAATTAACCACGTTCAAGACCTGGCTAAAACCCGTTAAGTCGGGGGTCTTAGAAAGAGGAATCTACCACCATGGCAGAACAATTCCAACGCAATAAGCCGCACGTCAATGTCGGTACCATCGGTCACGTCGATCATGGCAAGACTACTTTGACTGCCGCTATGTTGACTGTTTTGGGTAACAGAGGTTACACCGCCCAAAATAAGAGCGTCGACCAAATTGACGCAGCTCCTGAAGAAAAGGCTCGCGGTATTACTATCGCTACTACTCACGTTGAGTACGAATCTGAAAAGAGACACTATGCTCACGTTGACTGTCCCGGACATACCGACTACATCAAGAACATGATTACTGGTGCCGCTCAAATGGACGGCGCTATCTTGGTTGTAGCTGCAACTGACGGACCTATGCCTCAGACCAGAGAACACATTCTTTTGGCCAGACAAGTAGGTGTGCCTTACATTGTTGTTTTTATTAACAAGGTTGATCAGGCCGATCCAGAAATGATTGACTTAGTTGAAGCCGAAATCAGAGAATTATTGAGCAAATATGAATTCCCTGGAGACACCACTCCTATTATCAAGGGATCAGCTTTGAAGGCTTTGGAAAATTCATCCGGCCCAGAAGGTGATTGTATCGTTGAACTTATCAATGCTTTAGATTCTTATATCCCTGAGCCACAGCGCGCCACTGATCAGCCACTTTTGATGCCTATCGAAGATGTATTTTCAATCGAAGGTCGCGGTACTGTAGTAACCGGAAGAATCGAGCGCGGTACCATTAAATTGAATGAAGAAGTTGAGATCGTTGGTTTGTCAGAAACCAAAAAGACCGTGGTTACCGGAATCGAAATGTTTAATAAGAATTTGGATGAAGGACGCGCCGGAGACAATGCTGGTTTATTGCTTCGCGGTATTAAAAAGGAAGAAGTTGAGCGCGGTCAGGTTTTGGCCAAGCCAGGTTCAATCACTCCTCATGCCGAATTTGAAGCCGAGGTTTACGTCTTGTCCAAGGATGAAGGCGGACGCCATAAGCCTTTCTTTAAGGGTTATAAGCCACAGTTTTACATCAGAACTACTGATGTTACTGGAGAAGTTGAATTACCAGAAGGTGTTGAAATGGTTATGCCTGGAGACACCATTAACTTGAAGATCAAGTTGGGTAAGATGGTTGCCATGGAAGATAAAATGAAATTCGCTATTCGCGAAGGTGGCCATACTGTAGGTGCCGGTGTTGTAACCAAGATTATCAAATAAGATAAATTGATTTCACATAGCGGAGGTGAGGCAACTCGCCTCCGTCAGTGCGAAATAAATTAAAGTCCAATTTCGCTGATTAATTAAAAAGTAACATGACGAGCAAAACGGTAGCTGAGGGTAAAGCCCACCAGAGAATCAGAATCAAACTGAAAGCTTACGACCACAAGATCATTGACAACTCCGCTAAGAAAATTATCGAGAGTTGCAATCGTTTTGGTGTTAGAGTTGTTGGTCCAGTACCGCTTCCAACTGAAAAGAGGAAGTATACTGTCAACAAATCCACCTTCGTACATAAGAATGCTAGGGACCAGTTTGAGATGAGAACTCATAAGAGACTCATTGATATTATTGATCCCAATGCGCAAGTGGTCGATGCTTTGATGGGTTTAAACCTGCCAGCAGGCGTCAACATTGAAATTAAAATGTAACAAGGCCGTAAAGAAAATGGAGAAAGATCCCGTGCGATATTAAGAAGCATTATGGGGAAAACCTCCATCGTCGGAACGAGACCTAGGGACAAAAAAGTTCAAACTAAAAAGAATTTAGACAATAAAAGCTTAATCAAGTCGTAACAACTCACAATAAAGGGTTGTTTTGGCTCAATACGCTGTCTGGTTCTATGTTTGAACCGGATTTTTTGTTTTTAGAGTCTATTGCTCGGCCACCGACGAAAATAAATTAAAAAGAAAAAAGTCTAATATGAAGTTCATCGTAGGCAAGAAAATTGAAATGACTCAGATTTATAGAGAAGACGGCACTGTAATCCCAGTTACTGCTGTTTTGGCTATGCCTAATGTTATTACTCAGGTCAAGTCTGTATCGTCAAAAGACGGTTATGATGCTGTTCAAGTTGGTTTTGGAGTAGCTAAAAAAACCGGCAAAGCGTTATCTGGTCATTTGAAAGGTTTGATTCCGGTTAAGGCAGTTAAGGAATTTAAAGTAAAAAAAGAAGACACAGAATCTCTCAAGCGTGGCGACACTATTACTGTTGCTGTTTTTGCCGAGGGAGATGAAGTTAAGGTTTCCGGAACATCTAAAGGCAAGGGATTTCAGGGTGTCGTCAAGCGCCATGGATTTCATGGTTCACCTAAGACTCACGGTCATAAAGATCAGTTGAGAATGCCTGGTTCTATTGGAGCTGGCGGAGTCCAGAGAGTTTTCAAGGGAAAAAAGATGGCCGGCCAAATGGGTAATGAACAGGTTACTATCAGTGGCTTGAAAGTTATCTCTATTGATGAGGTCAACAATATTTTATATATCAAGGGAGCGGTGCCAGGAGCCAGAAACGGCTTAGTTTATATTTGCACGGAAACCGTTGATGAAAAACAGGAAGAAGTTGCGACAACTGAAGCAACTGAATCCGCCGAAGCATCCAATGTCGAAGCTTCTGTTGAAGAAGTAAAATCCGAATAACCATATGAAGTTCCCAGTATACAACGCTAAAGGAGAACAAGTTAAGGATCTCGAGCTGTCCAAGCGCTTATTCGGCGCCACAGTTAAGCCCGAGGTTATCCACCAGGTAGTAATTGCTCAAGAAGCTAATTCCCGCCAAGTTTTGGCTCATACCAAAACTAGAGCTGAAGTTCGCGGTGGCGGAAAAAAGCCATGGAGACAAAAAGGAACAGGAAGGGCTCGCCACGGTTCTACCAGATCACCTATTTGGGTTGGTGGTGGCATTACTTTTGGTCCTAGAAGTGAGCGCAATTTCTCTCTTAAAGTAAACAAGAAGCAGAAGCAATTGGCTTTGGCAATGTGTCTTTCCGACAAGGTTGCCAGCAAAGCATTGGTTGTTTTTGATGTTATTTCTATTGAAAGCGGCAAGACCAAAGATTTGAATTCTTGGGTTAAGTCCATGAAATCAAAAATTGAGTCATTGAAGAACGGTAAGAAGTTCTTGTTGGTAACAGATGCCAAAAACGCCTCGTTGTTTAATGCTTCTAAGAATTTAAAGAATGTCACAACCATCGGTTACAACAGCCTTAACTGCGTTGATTTGTTGAAATATGACACCGTACTTGTTTCGGAGAAGGCAACCGTAGCCATTGAAAAGCATTTCAAGAAGGTTAATGAAAAGAAAGAAACTAAAGGATAAGGTATATGGGAATTTTTAATAAGAAAAAAGAAGAAGCAAAGACCGAAGAAGTAGCAACTAAAGAAGAAAAAAAGGTTGTTGCCTCAGAAAAGCCGGCTAAAAAAACCACCAAAACATCAGAATCAAAGGCTTTTGCCGTTTCTGGCGTTTTAGTTGCCCCTTTGGTTACCGAAAGAGCCTCTGCAATGGAACAATTGAACAAGTATGCTTTTATAGTTGAGGCCTCTACTAATAAGATTGAAATAGCCAAAGCTTTTGCTACTCGTTATGGTATTATGCCGGAAAAAGTAAATATCTCTAATTACTATGGAAAATTCAAGAGATACGGACGCAACTGGGGCAAGACTAAGGATTGGAAAAAGGCGATCATTTCTTTGCCTAAAGGCAAGTCTATAAATGTTTACGAAGGAGTCAAATAAACAGGATAAGAATTAATACATATGCCGATTAAGATTTACAAACCAACCACTCCATCCAGAAGGCAAACTTCAGTGTTGCTTTCCGGCGATATTAGTGTTGCCAAACCGGTAAAGAAGTTGGTTGTTTCCGCCAAAAGAATGGCTGGAAGAAATAACCAAGGCAAGATTTCCGTAAGACACCAAGGTGGCGGAGCCAGAAAAAAAATCAGAATCATTGATTTTAAAAGAAATAAATTTGATATTCCGGCGGTAGTCGCTTCTATTGAGTATGATCCGAATCGCAACTCCAGAATCGCTTTGCTCAGTTATGCTGACGGTGAAAAAAGATATATCGTAGCCGCTGAAGGGCAGAAAGTGGGAGACAGAGTAGTTAGCTCTCAGTCTAAAGTTGATTACAAAACAGGAAATTGCATGCCTTTAGAACATATTCCTGCCGGCATGAATATTTACAACATCGAACTTGCTCCAGGACGTGGCGGGCAGTTGGCTCGCAGCGCCGGTACCGGAGTTATTTTGATGGGTTTTGATAAGGGCTATGCCCAAGTTAAGATGCCTTCAGGAGAAATTAGATTGATTTCTGATAAATGTTGCGCTACCATCGGCCAGACCAGCAACCCGGAATTTAAGAATATTCGTTGGGGTAAGGCCGGAAGAATGCGCCATCGCGGTATCCGTCCGACCGTCAGAGGTAAAGTCATGAATCCAGTTGATCATCCTCATGGTGGAGGTGAAGGTGTCAATCCTATTGGTATGAAGCATCCTAAAACTCCTTGGGGCAAACCAGCCTTAGGCGTCAGAACTAGAAGGAAGAAAGCCAGTAGTAGCCACTTGATATTGCAACGCCGACCTTCAAGAAAGAAGAAGAAATAAAGCTCGAAATAATTATTATATGGCAAGAAGCTTAAAAAAAGGCCCTTACGTCGATCCAAGACTTTTAGAAAAAATTTCCAAAGTCAAAAAGGGTGATAAAACAATTATAAAAACTTGGTCCAGAAATTCTACAATTACTCCAGAAATGGTTGGTTTGAATTTCGGAGTTCATAATGGAAAAGAGCATATACAAGTTTTTGTGGTTGAAAATATGGTCGGCCATAAGCTAGGTGAGTTTTCTCCTACCAGAAAATTTGTTAAGCACGGAGGTAAGATTCAAAAAGCTATTGAGCAGTCTAAGAAAAAATAAGTCCAGTTAAATTTATCTTATAAATATGGAAATCAGAGCCAAAGGAAAAAATATCAGGATGAGTCCCAGAAAGATCCGCCTAGTAGCAGGTTTGATCAGAGGTTTAGCCGTGGATAAAGCAAAAATTCAGTTAGAGTTCAATAAGAAGATAGCCTCTAAGACACTGCTTAAGTTACTTGATTCAGCTATTGCTAATGCCGTAGAGAATTTTGGCGCTGATAAAAATAACTTATTGGTAAAATCAGTAACTGTTGATGGCGGAGCAACTTTAAAGCGTTGGATGCCGCGCGCTCACGGAAGAGCCACTCCCATCAGAAAGAGGACTTCTCATGTAATCTTAACTTTGTCCGAAATAGTTGAGAGCGGCAAACTTGCCAAAAAGGTCAAAACCGACGATAAGAGTGATTTGATCAAGGTTGGTTCAGCTGAGTTCGATGAGTTACAAGACGCCTCCGGTAAAAGCTCTGCCAAAAAGGAAGACAAAAAACCGGTAGCGGCTTCAGGCAAGGGCTTTGCCAGCAAGGTTTTAAATAGAAAAACAGGAAGCAAGTAAAGAACATATATATGGGTCAGAAAGTAAACGCCAAAGCGTTCAGATTAAAGGTTAATAAAACCTGGGATTCCAAATGGTATGCCGGGCAGGATTTTCCTGAATATCTGAAACAAGATGTGTCAATTAGAAGATTTATTGTCAAGAAATTCAAGCACATGGGAATTTCTAAGGTTGACATTGAAAGATCTGCAGGCGGAATTAATATTAATATTCATGCGTCTCGACCGGGATTGATTATCGGGCGTGGCGGTTCGGGAGCCGAAGATTTGAAGAAGGAAGTGCATAATAAGTTCCTAAAAGATTCTTTCAGCCGCAAAAAGGGGATCAAGAGTATCAATGTTAATATTATAGAATTATCCAATCCAAATTTGGACGCCTCAGTAATTTTGCAGTCAATTGCCGCTGATGTCGAAAAAAGAATTCCTTTTCGCCGTTGCGTTAAGCAGGCGATTGGTAGAGCTGAAAAGGCTGGAGCCAAGGGCGTAAAGATTATTATCTCCGGACGCTTGGATGGAGCAGAAATTGCCAGAAGAGAATTATTCTTGTCAGGAAAAGTGCCATTGCACACTTTACGTGCCGACATTGATTATGCTAGAGGCGCTGCCAACACTATTTATGGAGCCATTGGTATTAAGGTTTGGCTTTATAAGGGTGAAGTTTTTGAAAAGGAAAATAAACAATAAATTTGATATTTGATTTTGCAAATATATGTTGATGCCTAAGAAATTAAAAAGAAGAAAGCAACATCGTCCTGATGTCAGACGCAAAGGCGACGCCACCAGTGGAGATTATGTAGCTTTTGGCAACTTCGGACTCAAGGCCACTACTTCCGGATGGGTTACTGCCCAACAGTTAGAGTCGGCTAGACGTGTTATCGCTAAATTCGTTAAAAAAACCGGCAAGGTTTGGATTCGAGTTTTTCCGCATAGCCCGATTACTACCAAGGGCAGTCAAACCACTATGGGTGGAGGTAAGGGAGCCCCGGAATCTTATATTGCCGCCATTAGAGCTGGAAAAATAATTTTTGAAATCGATGGCCTTACTGAGGCTCAGGCTAGAGAAGCTCTTTCTTTGGCGGGCTATAAGCTTCCTATCAAAACTAAGGTAGCAATAAAGCAATAAAGATATGCAGATAAAAGAATTAAAACTAAAAGAAGCGGAAGAATTGAAGCAATTGCTCAAAGACGTTCGCAAAGGACTAGATGATTTGAAGTTCAAATCTAATCAAGGCCAACTCAAGAATGTCAGGGAGATGCGCGCTGCCAAAAAAGATATTGCCAGAGTAATGACAGCTCTAAAAGAGAAAAAATAATAATTAGGCTGCCACCTCAATAGAGGCATAAGCTAAAAAATATGACAGAAGTAAAGGAAAAAATCTTAAAAAAGTTTAAGGGCGAAGTGGTTTCAGACAAAATGTCTAAAACCATCGTAGTTAGGGTTGATCGCTTTAGGATGCATCCGAAGTATCAAAAAAGATATCGCATCAGCCGCAAATACAAAGTTCATGACGAAAAAGGCCAGTTTAAAATTGGCGATGTCGTCGAATTTGTTGAGTGTCGTCCTTTAAGCAAGGATAAGAGATGGAGAGTTATCTATAAATAATCCGACTTTCCGATTTTATAAATCAAAAATATGATTCAGTTACGATCAATAGTAAAATCAGCAGACAATACCGGAGCCAAAAGATTGGCGGTGTTTAGGGTTTGGGGAGGTTACCGCAAGCGCTATGCCAGAATCGGAGATATTGTTTCCATGTCAGTAAAAGAAGCCGTGCCTCATTCTAATGTTAAAAAAGGCGATGTCGTTCATGGCGTAGTTGTCAGAACTAGAAAAGAAATCAGGCGCGCTGACGGGTCTTATATCCGTTTCGATGATAATGCTGTAGTTTTAATTGATGCCAAGAAAGAAATGAGAGGCACTCGTATTTTTGGGCCAGTTGCAAGAGAATTGAGAAATCTGGGTTACCAGAAAATCATCTCTTTGGCTCCGGAAGTATTATAATAATCAACAAGTTTCAAATAATATGAAGATCAAGAGCGGAGACAAAGTAATAATGCTTGCTGGCAAAGATAAAGGCAAATCAGGAAAGGTTTTGCAGGTTTTTGCCAAAGAATCCAAGGTCGTTGTCGAAGGCCTAAACTTAGCTATCAAACATCAACGCGCTAGAAGACAAGGTGAAAAAGGTCAGAGAATTCAATTTCCTACAGCAGTTGCCGTTTCTAAGGTGGCTTTAGTTTGCCCGAAGTGCGGCAAGGCCGTAAGAGTTGGATACAAGATCGAGGAAGACAAGAAGTTTCGCGTCTGTTCTAAATGCAAAGAAATTGTCTAGATAAAAATATGAAGTCCAGATTTTATAAAAAATACAAAGAAGAAGTCGTACCCAAGCTGAAAGAAGAATTGGGAATCAAGAATATCATGGCGATTCCTAAGATTCAGAAAGTAGTCTTGAATGTCGGCATCAATTCTCGCAACACCGATAGCAATCTACTGGAAAACGTTGAGAGTACTTTGGAGCGAATTACCGGACAGAAGCCGGTTCGTACCAAGGCTAAAAAAGCCATCTCAGCTTTTAAAGTAAAAGAGAATATGGTGGTTGGAGTTGCTGTCACTATTCGTGGCGAAAGGATGTATGACTTTTTGGATAAGCTGGTTAACATATCTTTGTCTAGAATTCGTGATTTTCGTGGAGTATCGGATAAATGCGTTGATAAGCAAGGAAACATGACCATCGGATTTAAGGAGCATACAGTTTTTCCTGAAATCAAGCCCGATGAAATCGATCGCATTCATGGCCTGCAAATCACGGTTACCACCAATGCAGGAACCAGAGAAAGAGGCTTGGCTATGTTTCGTTTATTAGGTTTCCCTTTTCAAAAAAAGTAATATCATTTTAAAGATATAATATGGCTACAGAAGCACAAATCGCCAAATCCAAGAGAGCTCCTAAGTTCTTATCCAGGAAAGTAAACCGCTGCTGGCGTTGCGGCAGAAGGCATGGTTACATGAGAGATTTTAAATTATGCCGAATCTGTTTTCGCGAACTGGCAAATAGCGGCCAGATTCCGGGAGTATCCAAGTCTTCTTGGTAATTAAAAGCAAGCTAAACAAAATTAGTATATGACAGATCCAATAGCAGACATGCTTACTAGAATCAGAAACGCTGCCAAAATTAGAAAGGCGGAGGTTTTTATTCCTTTTTCTAAAATGAAATTGGAAATCGCAAAAATACTCAAGCGCGAAGGCTTTATTTCTGATTTTGAAGAAATCAAGAAAGATGACGAACATAAGTTCGGCGGTTTAAATTTGGTTTTAAAATATGAAGACGGGGTGTCCGTTATTACCGGTATCAAGAAAATTTCCAAACCGGGACGCCGCGTTTATGCAGTCAAAGAAAAGTTGCCTATAGTAGTCAATGATTATGGTATTGCCATTATTTCTACTTCCGCTGGAATTATGACCAACAGACAAGCCAAAAAAGCTGGTCTGGGAGGAGAAGTTATTTGTGAGATTTACTAAAAATATTGAGATAAAGATTTTATAAAATATGTCCAGAATAGGAAAAAACCCCATCGCCATCCCCGCCGGAGTCGAGGTGAAAATAGAGGGCGCGATGATTGAAGTAAAGGGACCTAAGGGAGTATTGACCCAAGTCATTCATCCCTTGGTTAATGTTGAAAAGGCAGAAAATTCAGTCGTAGTCAAAATCCAAGACGAGTCTGACCGTTCACAAGGGGCTTTGTGGGGACTTTTTGGTAGCTTAATTAAGAATATGATTGTTGGAGTTACTGAAGGGTTTGTCAAAAAATTGGAGATTAACGGCGTAGGAATGAAGGCCTCAGTTTCAGGAAAAAACTTAATCCTTAATGTTGGATTTTCTCATCCGGTTGAATTTGCCATTCCTCAAGGCACTGAAATTTCGGTTGAAGGAAATGTCATCACTGTTTCTGGAATAGATAAGCAACTAGTTGGAGAGACGGCGGCACAAATTAGAAAAATAAAGAAAGTTGAGCCTTATAAGGGCAAGGGTATTAAATACGTCGGAGAGCAGTTTATCAGGAAAGCAGGAAAAGCTGCCGCTAAAGGCAAATAATTGAAATCCTATGAATAAAGCAAAGCAGAAAAATCAAAGATTGGAAAGACGCCATAAACGCGTTAGAGCCAAGGTTAGCGGTACAGAAGCTAGACCAAGACTTTCCGTTTACCGTAGCGTTTCCCATGTTTATGCCCAATTAATCAATGATGAAAAGGGAGTGACCTTGGTTAGCGCCAAAGACACCGAAATCAAATCCGGAAAAAACAAAACCGAAAAGGCTTTTGAGGTTGGTAAATTATTGGGAAGCAGAGCCAAAGAGAAGGGAATTTCTGAAGCTGTTTTTGACAGAGGAACTTTTCGTTATCATGGAAGGGTAAAATCTTTGGCTGAAGGAGCTAGAGAAGCTGGATTAAAGATTTAAGCAATATAATATTAGAATATGATCGGCAAAGATAAAAAAAGAGGATTCAAGGGCGCTCCTAAGAGAGAGCAACCGGAATTCGAACAAAACATCGTCGAAATTTCCAGAGTGACCCGTGTCATGGCTGGTGGCAAGCGTTTGAGTTTTCGCGCTTGTGTGGTTATAGGTGACCGCAAAGGACGCGTCGGACTCGGAGTAGCCAAAGCTAAAGATGTGCCAATGGCAGTGCAGAAAGCAGTCAAACAGGCTGAGAAGAGTTTGATTAAAGTGGGCTTGCGTGAGGGCACTATCACTCACGAAGTCAAGGCCAAATTTGGTTCTGCCAGAATTCTTTTGAAGCCCGCCCCCGTTGGTACCGGTATTATTTCTGGTGGAGCAGTCCGTATCGTTTTGGAATTGGCCGGCATTGAAAATATTGTTTCCAAGATATTTGGCACCAATAATAAAATCAATAATATCAAAGCCACTCTCCAGGCCCTCTCTTCTTTAAAGAAGTCAAGATTTTCTAAGAAAGATTTAAAGAAGGAAGAAAAGCCGGTTGCTAAAGAGAAAAAGGAAGAAAAATAAAGATCCTAAATATTTAGACGAATATGTCTGTTAATTTATCAAACATTGCCCCAGCAAAAGGAGCAACCAAAAAACGTAAAGAAGTCGGTCGCGGAGGAAAGCGCGGTACTTATTCCGGTCGTGGCATGAAAGGTCAGCGCTCTAGAAGCGGCGTTTCCGGGTTGAAAGCCTTGGGCTTGCGCCAAATGCTTTTATCGACTCCTAAGGCTCGCGGTTTTAGATCCATTCATCCTAAACTCCCAGCAATCAATATTTCTTTGTTGGAAAAATATTTTGATAATGGAGAAATAATCGATTACAAGAAGTTAGCGCAGAAAAAATTGATTGAAAAAGGAAATAAGCAATACAAAATATTGGGCTCAGGAAAACTTACCAAGAAGCTTACTGTTTTTGCTGACGGATTTTCTGCTAGCGCCAAGTCTGCCATTGAAGCTGCTGGCGGCAAAGCAGAACTTAAATAATCTCTAACGCTCGAAGGTTTTTCTTAATAGAAGAGATCAGCCTTTGGCCTTAAAAATATGTTTGAAAAAATCTTTCAAATCTGGAAGTTGAAAGACCTAAGGAATAATATCCTGTTTGTCTTATTGATGTTGGCTATCGCCAGAGTGGCCGCGCATATTCCTTTGCCAGGAGTAGACGTTGCCGGGTTGAAGAATTTTTTTGCCAACAATCAGATTCTTGGCTTGATGAATATTTTCTCTGGCGGCGGAATGGAAAATTTCTCCGTGGTCATGCTTGGAGTCGCTCCTTATATTACCGCTTCGATCATCTTTCAGTTGCTTACCATGGTTGTTCCTTCATTAGAGGAATTGTCTAAAGAAGGGGAATATGGGCGCAATAAAATAAACATGTGGACTAGGTGGTTGACGGTTCCTTTGGCAATCGTCCAGTCTCTTAGCATGATTGCTTTATTGAGACAATCTCCGGGTTCCAGCACTCTCTTTGCCGGGTTTACCCAGTGGCACTTGATAATTGCTGTTGTGAGCATTACTGCCGGCACAGTTTTTATGATGTGGTTGGGAGAATTAATTTCGGAGAAGAAAATCGGCAATGGTATTTCTTTATTGATTTTTGCTGGAATCGTTTCCGGTCTGCCGTCAATGATTGGAAGGACGGTTTCAACCTACAATCAGTCCGACATTATTAATATGTTGATTTTTGGAGTTATCGCCATCGCTACCATAGCTTTGGTGGTATTTATAACCGAGGGTCAACGCAATATACCCGTTTCTTATGCCAGACAAATGCGTGGCAATCGCATGGTCGGCGGGTCGTCTTCGCACTTACCGATCAGAGTTAATCAAGGCGGAGTTATTCCTATAATTTTTGCCATCTCTATTATCTTGATACCCCCGACAGTGGCGCAATTATTTGTGAAAGCATCAACTCCTTGGATTGCCTCCGGCGCCCAATGGATTATCCGTATTTTTGCTGATCAATTGTTCTACGGAGTTTCTTATTTCTTGTTGGTAGTTGCCTTTACTTATTTTTATACAGCCGTAATTTTCCATCCTGATCAGATTGCTGAGAATTTGCAGAAGCAGGGAGGATTTATTCCTGGAATTAGGCCGGGAAAATCAACAGCTGATTATTTGCAAGAAATTGTCGTGCGCATAGTTTTGCCCGGAGCCTTATTCTTGGGTGCTATCGCCGTACTTCCTTTGATTACCGCTCAGCTTACAGGAACGCAGTCATTGGTAGTCGGAGGAACTTCTCTTTTGATTGTGGTTTCTGTGGTTATCGAGACGGTAAATCAAATCAATGCGCAGCTGGCCATGAGAGATTACGACGAAATATAAATTCAAATACGACTTTAAAGGGAGCGGAAACGCTCCTTTTAAAATTGTCTGAAATGAGTTAAAATTAATTCATATAATTAAAGATAAATTATGTTCAAGAATGAAAAACCTTTCGAGTTAATCGTTTTAGGTCCGCCCGTTTCCGGCAAGGGAACACAAACCGAATTAGTAGCAAAAACTTTTAGCATTCCCCATATCTCTACCGGAGTAATACTTCATGCTATTAAGTCCGATACCAGTCATCCAATGTCAGCCGAAGTCAGAGATTATATGGATAACGGCAAGTTGGTGCCAACCGAGTTAGTTAATAAATTGGTGGCAGAAAGGATCAAGGGTGAGGACTGCAAATTCGGTTATGCCATGGATGGTTTTCCTCGAACTTTGGAGCAGGCGCAATTTTTAGACTCTGCTGCCGATATTGATTACGTCTTCTTAATAAAAGTTACTGACGAGATTATCATCGAGCGCATGAGTGGACGCCGTGTTTGCAAGAACGGACATACTTGGCATTTGAAATATTCTCCGCCTAAAAATCCAACAATCTGCGATACTTGCGGCGAACCATTATTCCAGCGTGATGATGACAAACCGGAGACAGTCCAATCAAGGTTGGATATTTATCATCGCGAGACTGATAGTATCGTAGAGTATTATAGGAGCAAGGGAATGCTTAAAGAAATTGACGGTGAACAACACATTGAAGAAGTTTATTATCAGATTGTTAGGCAGATGGTTGATGATCTACGTAGTAAAGTTGGCTGGAAATAAACCCTTAAAAAAATGAGGCCCCGAGTCAGTTAAGACCGGGGCTTTTTTGTGCGAGGTTTTTGCTTGAATAGACTTGAATAGATCGGGGGAGTTAGCCGATTCTGAAGCGGCTGTCGCCGAAGCTCTCTTGTATTCTCGCGACAACCGCCAAATCTTCCTCGGCCTCAATCAATGCCGGCCAATGGTTGTCAATAAGCCACTTGGTTGTGCGCTGTTTGAGTCTGGCGACTTCGCGCTCATCTGTTTTGGTACGGTCGCCACAGAAAATAATGTGGCCGGCTAACAGTCGCTCAAGGCGCGACCGCCTCTGCTTGTCCAGGTGTCCCCGATGTTCGCGGTGAGGTTGCATTAGCATCATTCGACTCCTTTCCGTAAGGTGCGATCCTGAATTTAAATCCCAATTCAATAGCTTCTTTTTATCAGTAAAAAGTTAATTAGTCAATGTTGCGATAAGCCTCGATTTCTGGTATTATATGCTTATTATGATCAAATTTAAGACCGAAGAACAAATAGCTATTTTGGCTGAGGGCGGAAAAATTTTGTCTAAAGTTTTGGCTGAAGTTATTAGAAATGCCAAACCAGGAACAACCACCGGAGAACTAAATGCTTTAGCGGAGAAATTGATAAAAGGATACGGAGGCGTCCCCAGTTTTAAGGGCTACAAAGCTGCTTGGGCAGAGCACGTCTATCCGGCCGCTTTGTGCGTTTCAGTCAACGATGAAGTGGTTCATGGCATACCCGATGACTCTCGAGTTTTGGAAGAAGGGGACATTGTCGGATTTGATTGTGGCCTAAAGTATAAAGGCCTGTATACTGATATGGCGATAAGCGTAGGTATTGGTAAAGTTTCTCCCGAGGTAAAAAAATTATTAAAAGTTACCAAAGAAGCGTTAATGGCTGGCATAAAAAAAATTAAGCCCGGCAGGAAATTGTCTGACATTGCCAAAGCAATTGATGCCGTAGTTGTGCGTAACGGTTTTTCCGGAGTCAAACAGCTTTGTGGTCACGGCGTTGGTTTTGCCGCGCACGAAGACCCCCAGGTGCCCAACCAATGGCCCAGTCCCGGAGTGCGTGATGTTGTTCTTGAAGATGGCATGGTTTTGGCATTAGAGCCGATGGTTAATATTGGTGATTGGCCCGTAGAAACTTTGGATGATGGCTGGACAATAGTCACTGCCGATGGTTCTTTGTCGGCCCATTTTGAGCATACGATTGCTGTCACTAAGGATGGGTATAAAATCCTAACTCAATAATATGAAATATTTAGGAATTGATTACGGAGATTCTAAGGTTGGATTAGCGATTGCAGACAGTGAAACAAAGTTAGCATTGCCATATAAAATTATCAGTGGCAAGGATTGGCAAAAACTATTTACCGACCTCTCGGACATAATTAGGGCCGAAGGAGTAGAATCGATTGTTGTCGGAGTACCGATTAATGCGCAAAATGAAAGCGCCTCAATTCAGGAAAAAAGAGTGAGGCAATTTATCGAGTCTCTGGAAGAAAGATTTATTGATACGGAAATTATTCCTTATGACGAAAGGTTTTCCACTCAAGCAGCGCAAAGACTTGGAGCCGGAGGCAAGGATGATGATGTGGCCGCCATGTTGATTTTGCAAAATTATATTGATGGTTTAAACTAAGAGCCATGACTTGCATTACCCGAGGGATTGTGATCAAAAGGGGGCATAGCGGCGATTTTGATCGTCAATATGTTATTTATACCCGTGATCTTGGCAAGATTAGCGCCATTGCCAAGGGGGCAAAAAAAGTATCCTCCAAACTATCTCCACATTTGGAAATTTTTTCTTCCGTCGAATTAATGTTAGCTAAGAGCGCTGTTTTTTATCGCGTGGCCGGGGCTAGAATTGACAATAGTCATCGCTCTATAAAAAGCAGTTTAGCTAAGGCATCCGTATCCTTGCTTTTTTCTGAAGCCTTGGATAATTTAATGATTAATGATTTTCCTGATCGCAAGGTTTTTGAGATAAGTGAAGATTTTTTTCAGGGTATTGATTGCGCCAAAAGTATGGGAGAGACTCTTGCCAAACTAAACAGGGGGCTGTTTGGATTATTATCTTGCTCGGGTTATCAGCCGGAAATAAAATCAATCAGTCAGCGTCAGTTGGCTACTGAGCTTTGTCGCGCAGTGATAAATGTTACAGAAAAAGAATTAAAAAGTTACAACTTTTTGCACCAATTACTTAAGACGGCCAAGCCTCCCTTAAATAAAGAAGTGGCCAAGGCTTGCCTCAATGTTTATTAAACATAGATGAAATTAGATCGTAGAAAAAAATATTTGCAGATTGCTTTTAATCGGTCGTTATCAGAGGTGACCAGTATGATTGGCCGTCTGGAAGGGCATCCTGGGCTCATAATTGAGGCTGGGACGCCTTTTATTAAGAGGTATGGCCATTCAGGACTCTCTAAATTAGCTACTCTCTGGAGGTCAAAAAACGGCTCCCAGGCCTATTTGGTGGCCGATTTAAAGTGCATGGATCGCGGTTTTACCGAGGTTAAAATGGCTCGCGATGCCGGCGCCAGTGCTGCTACCGTTTTAGGATTGGCGCCGATTGAAACGATCGATGCTTTCATTTCTACGTGTAAGGAGTTAGGAATAGATTCGATGGTTGACATGATGAATGTTCCTTTTCCTTTTGAGGTGTTGCAAAAATTAAAAAAGTTACCCGATATAGTTGTTTTGCATCGCGGGGTTGATGAAGCTTCAAATAAAGCTAAAATGATTCCTTATCACGAAATTAATCGTATCAAAGGGGCTTACAATATAATGATTTCAATCGCCGGTGGCGAAGATTTGCGTGAGGCGCAAAGAGCTTTTTTTAACGGAGCCGATATTGCCGTGGTTTGGAAAGAGTTTTTCCAGTCACCTGAGCAATCAGGTCAATTGGCTCAGAAATTTTTGACATCTATCAAACGTTATGCCGGCTCCCAACAATAAAAACAATCCGCTTGGCTTAATTTTGATTTTATTATTTTTTGTATTGCCTTTGATTTCCTCCGTTTTGGAAAATATTCCCGGCTTCAAGGGTGCTTCCAGCTTGATATCTTTTATTATTTTCATACTGATCATATTAGCTATCGGCAAGTCCAACGGTAAGTACTCCGAATTAAAAGGTATTGGCGCTAAATTACAACAGTTACAACAGCAGATTAATTTAGAGAAGAAGGAAGCCGGTTATTCCGGTGACACCAAAGAAGAATTGGATTCAGAAGTTTTGGCGGTTGAAATGAAGACCAGGGAAGTATTGCAAAACAACGTCGGCCAAGTTAGCGCCGACGACTCTAAGCCAGCCGACATATTTTCTTTAGCAACTCAAAATCAAGCCCTTTCCCTGACCGAATATTGGGGAAGGTTGTTGTCTTTTTCTGCAAACAGAGTTGAATTGAATCGACGTCGCAAATATTTACAAGTAGCCCTAAACGGTTCGTTGTCTGATGCCCTAGAAGTAGTTGACCAATTGCCGGCCTCTGAAAAAATTATCATTGAGGCGGGTACTCCACTGATCAAAATAGAAGGCGCGCGCGCCGTCAGGGAAATTCGTTACTTGATGCCCAACGCCTATATTGTCGCCGACATCAAGGTCTCTGATTTGGCGAGACGAGAGGTTGAGTATTTTGCTTCAGCCGGAGCTTCGGCGGCTACCTGCTTAGGGGTTGCCCCCATAGAAACAATCGAGGACTTTATTTCGGCCTGTCAGAATAATCAAATAGATTCGATGGTTGATATGATGAACGTGGAGAGTCCCTTGTTGGTTTTGAAAAAACTGAAAGCGATGCCCAAGGTAGTGATTTTGCATCGAGGTGTGGATGAGACTGAGATTAGCAAAGGCAAAATGTTGCCTTATTACCAAATCAAGCAAATTAAGGGGGCTTTTAATGTTATGGTTGCCGTGGCGGGAGGAGATACTTCCAAAGAAATTCAGAGTGCGGTTTTTAATGATGCTGACATCGTGGTTGTTTGGAAAGATTTTATGACCGGCGGAGGCGTGGGCGAACTGGCTCGCAATTTTTTGCGTGAAATCAAATAATTTAATATACTAAAAAAGTAATTAAGAAAAAAAACTATGGAACTAGTATTTCTGATTATCTCGGTTTTGGTGGCGATATTAATTTTTATCGTCATTCCCGGACTCAGGATAATCAATCAATACGAGAGGGGAGTCATTCTTACTCTCGGTCGTTATACCGGGACGCGTAATCCGGGCCTTACTTGGATTATTCCTATCGTTCAGACGATGACTAAAGTCGACATGAGAATTCTTACTGTCGATATTCCGCAACAGGAGGTTATTACCAAAGACAATGTCCCGGTAGGAATTAATGGCGTGGTTTATTTCCGTGTTTCTAGGGCGGAAATGGTGGTGATTGAAATTCAGAATTTTAAAACCGCCGTATCACAGTATGCCCAAGCCGCTTTGCGCGATGTTATCGGTAGCGTGGAATTAGATGCGCTCTTGGCAGAACGCGATAAGATTGCTGACGAGATAGAAAAAATCGTGGCCGAAGCCACAGGAGCTTGGGGCGTCAATGTCTCCAGCATCAAAATTCAGGACATTGAATTGCCAGCTGACATGAAGCGTGTCATGGCTAAGCAGGCCGAATCAGAGCGTGAACGTCGCGCCGTTATCATTCGCGCCGAAGGAGAACTTAAGGCCTCAGAAAATCTTGCCTTAGCCGCTCAAAATCTATCAAATATTCCCGGCGGACTTTCTTTGCGTACTCTTAAGACGATTGAAGCAATTAATCCCGATCCTTCAAAGACGGTTATTTTTGCTCTACCGGTAGAAGTAATGGACGGCATTAAGGCTTTCGGCCAAATGGGTAAAAAATAATTTTTTCAGTTAAATAATCCAATTAAATAAAGAGCGGAAAAAAATTTTAATTCCGCTTTTTATTTTTTCGTTGATTCTGTTATAATATATCCATGGAAGAAATTAAATTGCCAACCAGTGGGCTTACCGATAAGCAACTAAAATTCAGCTATTGGTATGTCATCAACAAATTGTTGCTAAGGAAGGTAGCTATCATCTGTTTGATAGTTGCTTCCATTATATTCTGGCTTTATGTTTTTGTTGGCTTGCTTATATTCCTATTAGATTTTGAAAGAATAGACAATCAGGCTAAGCAGTCTCTCTTCTCTCCCGCCGACACTTCTTGGTCTGCCGAGTCGGCAACTCCTAACTCCATCGATTTGAGTGGCAACTTATCTTTTCCGGGCGTTGATGGAACTTTTGATTTGGCGGCGGAGATTAAAAATCCCAATCCCGGCTGGCTGGTAGAATTTGATTATAATTTTCGTTCGATTTCTACTTCTTCCATAACCCAGAAGGGCTTTGTTTTGCCGGGAGAGGCAAAATATCTGATGGATTTGGGTGGGTCGTCCCCGGAGGCTAGCTTGGAGATTAGTAATATTAAGTGGAGACGAATTTTTCAGTACGAGGAGTTCAAGGAAGCGCATTATCGTTTTGTCATAGAGAATCAGGAGTTTTTTCCTTCAGCTAAAGTCGGCGATCCCAGCCGTGTCAGATTTGAAGTTATCAATGATTCTCCTTATGGTTATTGGGATGCTTGGGTTATTGTCGGGCTCTATAGCGGGGGCAATCTTATTTCTATAAATCGTGCTCCGCTTTCCGCTATCAAGGCGGGGGAGAGAAGGGTTGTAGAAATTAATTGGCTTCAAGAATTGCCCGGCATCGACGGCACTACGATAGATGTGGATGTCAACTTTCTTGACGGGTCAAATATTATGCCGCTTGGTTCGCAATTATAATAAAAATCAAGGCAATGTTTAAAAAAATATTTCTAGCAACAACGCTATCGCTTTCAATTATTTTATTGTCGGCGCCATTTTCGGCAGAAGCGGCAGCGAAGGCCAGCGCTCAGACCGCAGTGAGGCGGGACTTGCAGGGCAGGTTTGTTGTCCAAAAAGACAATTATAATAAGCTATGGTACTTCGATCCTCAAAATAAAGAGAGGTACTTGATTAGGGACGGAAAGGATATTGAGCTTTTGACAGAATTATTTTCTGTAGATATTTCCAACTCCGATTTCAGCAAGATATCCAAAAATCCCAAAACTAAATCAAATACTACAATTGTTGCGAAGTACAAAGGTAAATTTATAAAGTTTAAGGGGGATATCTATTATGTTAATCCGGGAGATGGATTGGCTTACTATGCCGGAAATTATCGATCGTTTATTAATACTGCCAAGGTGTTGGGAGCTAGAGTATCTGACGCTTCCATTAAGCCACTGTCGCTTAATAGCAAGCAACTTACTTATGATCCGCTTGATTCTAATTTGGCTTATACCAGTTATGATGGCGTAATTTTTTCTGGAAGCCGTAATAGCGACCAAGTATTGCCCTTAGCCTCATTAACTAAATTGATGACCGCTCTAGTTTTTGTAGAAACCGATCCTGATTGGAGTAAGATCGTAGAAATTACTCCTGAGCAAATTGCTTATCCTTGTACATTGCAGGCTTGTGGCACAACCAGCGAGATTCCTCTTAAAGCAGGGGACAAAGTAATGATAGAAGATCTTTGGATTGCCCTTCTGACCGCTTCCTCCAATCAATCAGCTAAGATTTTAGCTGATAATAGTGGCCTGACGACCGAAGAATTTGTTGCTAAAATGAATCAGAGGGCTAAGGAATTAGGGCTTACCAAAACTAAATTCGTCGAAATGTCGGGACTCTCTCCGGATAATATTTCAACAGCGGAGGAATTTGCCAAGTTCTCCCGATTAGCTTTTGATAATTTTTTCATTGCCGTAGGAACGAATTATCGCAATCATTCTTTTATGGCCGAGCAGTCGGATGGATCTCTGAGGCGAGTTAGTGTCGCCAATCGAAACTATTCTTTGTTGGATTTTGGAGTGCAAGCCTCAAAGACCGGATTTTTGACGGAGGCCCAACGCAATGTTGCGCTCAAAAAAGATGGAAAAATTATTGTTGTTTTGCATGCCCTTAGCATGAATGAAAGAAACGAAATAATTACCAAATTGATTTCTGGAAACGGACTGGCTGACGCTCGATAGGATTTTCGGTTGTTGATTTAAACCGACTACTTTAGCCGGTTTTTGATTTGTCCGTTGAGTTGATTATTATTTAAAAAAAAGAATTAAGATAAAATTATGTCCAATTTGCAGGAAGTTTTCTTGCGCATCCGCGAAACCAAAAAAGAACAGAAAAAATTAAAAGACGCCTATCGTGACGCGTTGCTAAATTCAGCCGAACACAAGCAGGTGAGTGATGATTTGAAAGATTTGCGCAATCGCAAGAAGCAAATTGAGGCGGACATTCGCGCGCAGTTTTCTTCGGAATTTACTCGACTGGATGATCTCAAGATTGATTTGGAGTCCGACGCGGAGATGCTCTCTGACATCGCTTTGACGCAATTAATGAAAGGTGAGACGGTCAAAGTTAAGGATGAATATGAGGTCGAGTACGAACCGATGTTTACGGTTAAGTTTAAAAAAACAGCCTAAATTCGGGTTTAATGGCTAGGGGCCGGTTTTCAATAATTCACACGCTCGTGTGAATTATTGATTTTGCCTAAATTGAGCCCAATTAGTTTTTTTGACAAAAAACAAAATATTTGCTAAAATATACCAGTTATACCTAAAACACATGGAAATAAGAAATGTAGCCATTATTGCCCACGTCGACCACGGCAAAACCGCCTTGACTGACGCCTTACTCAAGCAAACCGGCATGGTGTCGGCCGATTTTTCTATGGATCAAAATGCCTTGGAAAAAGAGCGTGGCATTACTATTTATTCCAAAAATGGTTCGCTTTTCTATAAAGACACCAAAATTAATATTGTTGATACACCCGGACACGCCGACTTTGGATCTGAAGTGGAGCGTGTTTTGCGTTCTATTGACTCGGTTATTTTGGTAGTTGATGCGCAGGAAGGACCGATGCCTCAAACCAGGTTTGTTTTGAAAAAATCTTTGGAATTAGGCTTGCATCCGATAGTTGTTATCAACAAAATTGACAAACCGGCTGCTCGCGTGGATATGGTGCAGGAAGAGGTTTACGAATTATTTTTGGATTTAGGAGCCGATGATAACCAATTAGATTTCACTACTGTTTATGCTGTGGCACGCGAGGGCGTAGCCAAACTTAATCTTGATGATATTTCTCACAACCTCGATCCACTTTTGGAAGTAATCCTGGCCAAAGTTAAGCCGTCAGAAAACAATGTTCAGGCTCCATTGCGCGCTCAGCCGTTCAATTTGGCTTATGATGATTTTCTCGGACGTCTAGCTATCGCTAGAATTTATGAAGGCAAAATCAAAACCGGCGAAACCGTAACAGTAAAAAAAGCTGAGGGCGGAGTAACTACCGGCAAGATTACCAAAATTTTTACCTTCAAGGGATTGCAACGCGAAGAAGTCAGTGAGGCTCAAGCAGGAGACATTGCCATGATTGCCGGTATCCCCGACATTTTTATCGGCGATACCATTTGCAATAACGCCGATCAGGAGGCTTTGCCAGCTATCTCCATTGACGAACCGACTATTTGTTTGAATTTTTTGGTTAATAGTTCGCCTTTCGCCGGTCGTGAAGGCAAGTTTGTTACCTCCAAACAGATCAAAGAAAGATTAGAGAAAGAACTGGAAGTTAACGTTGGACTGAAGATTGATTTTTCTTCCGGTGATTTTTATAAGGTTTACGGCCGCGGCGAATTACATATCGCTATTTTGATTGAAAATATGCGTCGTGAAGGTTTTGAGTTGCAAGTGTCTCAACCACAGGTGATTATCAAAGAAATCGATGGCGTTAAGCACGAGCCGTTTGAGGAAGCGACCATCGATGTACCAACTGATTGTTCCGGCGTGGTAATTGAGAAACTGTCTAAGCGCAAGGGAACTATTGTCCATATGGATCAGACCGGAGGACAGACCAGGATGATTTTTGAAATCCCGACTCGCGGACTTTTGGGCTATCGTGGGGAATTTGTAGTAGACACTCGTGGCGAGGGCATTCTTTGTACTCGCGTCATTGGTTTCAAGCCTCATGCCGGTGCCGTTGAAAAACGCGACATTGGATCCATGATTTCTTGCGAGCTGGGCAAGGCCGCCGCTTACGCTTTGGATAATTTACAAAATCGTGGCGTGCTTTATATTGATGCGGCTGAGGATATTTATGAAGGACAGGTAATTGGCAATGTAGCCAAAGGAAACGATATGACTGTCAATGCAGTCAAGGGCAAAAACCTCACTAATATGCGTTCTTCCGGTGCCGATGAAGCCATCAAATTGACTCCGCCTTGGAAAATTACTTTGGAAAGAGGATTGGAAGTTATGGCGGAGGACGAATATTTGGAAGTAACTCCCAAATCAATCCGTTTGCGTAAGCAGTTATTGACCGAAGTTGATAGAGTAAGAGCTGCTAGGAAAGTGTCCTAGTGGTTTAAATATAGTTAGAACCTTTTTTTACAACCCGTGGCGATTACAACAGAAGGAGAAGAGAAAATGACCAAGAAAGTGCTGGGACTAAGAATTGATGCACGAATCTACTACAAGGTCAAAGTGTTGTTTTGGAACCTGGGCTTTCGCGCCTTGTGGTACGACATCTATCACTTGCTTCATTGGACGTTTGGGGTTTCTCGCAATGAATTTCACCCTTCGTTGGAAGTTGATATGCAAATTGTTGTCTTCGGGGGAGAGTACTTCTCGGAGCGTCATTTTGCGTATACAGACGCGAAGCGGGAGACGATACATTGGGAGCGGATTCGGGTCAGCGATGGTCAGCGCGTCGGTTTGCCCGGAATCATTGAGAGATTCTGGAACAAGCAAGTAGAGGAATTACATAGGTCTTGCTGAAGCTCGTTTCCGCGGTTTGTTGTTTTCTGCCGACTGTGAAGTCGGCTTTTTTATTTAAATTTAAACATTATTATTATTTATTTTCCCACGTCTAGTTAAATCTTCAATACGATGTAAATCATCAAAAACCTTTTATTTACGCCTTACCATTAACAAAAAACCTTATTTTTCCTTGCTTTTGCTTGTTTTTTTAACTATAATTAACTATGTGGATAAGTAAATCCTAATAATTATTAACTTAATCTCAAAGATTATGGCTAAGATGACCAAAGCTCAGATCATCGGCTCCTTGGCTGATGCCACTGGCATTTCCAAGAAAGATGTCACCGCTTTAATGGAGAACATGACCTCCATGGCTTATACCGAAGTAAAGAAGAATGGAGAATTCACTATTCCAGGAGTTGGCAAGTTGGTCAAAGTACAGCGCAAGGCTCGCGAAGGCAGAAATCCTGCTACCGGCGAGACCATCAAAATTCCTGCCAAGACGGTTGTTAAATTCCGTGTTGCCAAGGCTGCTAAAGAAGCTGTATTATAATTTTGTAACAAGTATTTATAAAACCCGGTTCCTAAAGGACCGGGTTTTGTGTTATAATATCTTTGACGTAGTAATAATTATTTTCAATGGTTAAAAAAATTCATAAGTTATCGAAGCATCGCAATAAGGCCTGGGTCGTAACCGTAGATATGGGTTATGGACACCAGAGAGCTGCTTATCCGTTTTCCAAGATTGCTCAAGGCGGCGTAATTACCGCCAACAGCTATTCGGGAATACCGAAGTCAGATAAATTTATTTGGCAAAATAGCAGAGTTTTTTATGAGTTCGTGTCTCGCTTCAAGATGGTTCCGGTCATTGGCGAGAAAGTTTTTGATTTGTATGATAAGGTTCAGGCAATACCTAAATTTTATCCCAAGCGCGACCTGTCTAACTCCAACATGCAGTTGCGACAGATGTATAAATTGTTCCGTGACAATGATTGGGGTAAACATTTAATTGCTAAGTTAGCAAAAAAGCCTTTGCCACTAGTGACAACTTTTTTTGCCACAGCAATGATGGCGGAATTTTTCAATTATCCGGAAGATATTTATTGCATACTTTGCGACGCCGATATTTCTCGTGCCTGGGTGCCGCCGGAGCCCCACAAAAGCAGGATTATTTATTTGGCTTCAAATAAAAGGGTAGAGGAGAGACTCAAACTTTATGGCGTTAGACCAGAGAGAATAATTTTGACCGGGTTTCCTTTGCCGGAAGAAAACGTAGGTCAAGGCCTTAAAATTCTGAAACAAGATCTTGGCAAGAGATTGATACAATTAGATCCACAGAAGGTGTATATTTCTCAGTATAAGAAAACTTTACACTCGCAAGTTGGTAGAGGTAATCTTAAATTAAATCCTTCTCGACCATTGACGATTACTTTTGCTGTTGGCGGAGCCGGAGCTCAGAGAGAATTGGGAATTGATATAGTAAAAAGTCTCAAGAAGGACATAATTTTGAAAAAAGTTAGGATCAATTTGGTTGCCGGAGTAAATGAGGGAGTGGCCAAATACTTTAAGCAAGAATTACGACACGCCAGAATGTCAAAAGAAATTGGTAAGGGAGTCAACATATTATTCAAATCGTCCAAGGACGAATACTTCAAAGCTTTTAATAAAGCTCTAAGGAATTCTGATATCTTGTGGACCAAGCCTAGCGAACTTTGTTTTTATTGTGCTCTGGGCATGCCGATAATTATGGCCCCGCCAATCGGTTCCCAGGAAATTTTCAATCAGAAGTGGTTGCAACTAATCGGTGCGGGAGTTGATCAAGAAGATCCTAAATACACCAATGAGTGGCTGATGGACTGGCTTAATTCCGGCTGGTTGGCCGAGGCGGCCATCCAGGGATTTGTCGAGGCTCCAAAGTATGGCACTTATAATGTCGAGAAGGTAATTTTCCACAAAGAAAAAGAGGCCAAGGAGGTAAAAACAGTTTTGCAATATTAATTTATGCGCCAGGAAGTTTATGTGGTTTGTGATAGTATTCGCAGTCTGTATAATGTCGGATCAATTTTTCGTACTAGCGATGCTTTGGGAGTAAAAAAGATTTATTTGTGCGGAATAACAGGAACCCCCGAACAAAAGGGGGTTCTTAAAGTATCGCTAGGTGCTGAAAATTCTGTGCCCTGGGAACATTGCAAAAACGCTTGGCAGTTAATTGATAAATTAAAGAAACGTGGCTTTAAAGCGGTGTCGTTAGAATTGACAAAGAATAGTAAAAATGTTAAGTTATTTAAGCCAAAATTTCCTTTAGTGTTGATTGTTGGCAATGAAGTTGATGGCGTTTCCCAGTCGCTACTGAAAAGATCGGATGCCGTAGTGCATATTCCAATGAAGGGAATAAAAGAAAGCCTGAATGTTTCCGTTGCTTTTGGTATTGCAGCTTATGAAATTTTAAATAAATAACCACGGGCTGTAGCGCAGTTGGCTAGTAGGCCGGCTGTTTCAGGGACACGAGGTTAAGCGTTTTTTAAAATACAATATCGGGCTGTAGCGCAGTTGGCTAGTAGGCCGGCTGTTTCAGGGACACAAGGTTAAGCGTTTTTTAAAATACAATATCGGGCTGTAGCGCAGTTGGCTAGCGCGCGTCGTTCGGGACGACGAGGTCGCAGGTTCAAGTCCTGTCAGCCCGACATAAAACAACTTTCCAAAAATTTCGTTTTTTGTTCGCGCCCTTCAGGCGCGAGCTTAGCGATTTCTTCCCCCAATTTTTCTTTTAATTCAGCCAAGAATTTAAAATCAGAATTCCAATCCCACCCGACTTTCCGCCCCCAGAGGCGGCGGTTCGTTCCGTTTCTTTTCACAAATGATTTTATTGCTATAAAATCATTTAACAAAGCCGCATTTCCTGCGCGATTAGCCTCTTTTATCCATTCTCGCATAGGTTCGATCCAATTGTTTCCCTTTCGCCCAAAATCAGATCTCTTCTTATTGAGGTCTGTTTTTGTTTTGACCAATTCATCTTTCTTCTTTAGGTAGATTTCTTTTTCAATATTGCCTTCAAGATATTCGTCGACGAGCATGTTCAATTTTTTGTCGACCTCAACAATCTTCATTTCCAGATTTTGGGCGAATTCCTTGCCGCCGGATTTTTCCTCTTTTTCCCATTTTGTCACTTCGTCGAGCATATACTTTGCCCACTCGTCTTTAAGAGCGATTTTTTCTAGCCGTCCTTTCAGTTGCTCGATGAGTGCGTTTGATCCGATATATTTTTGCGAGCAGGGGCCAAGCCGTTTAGTGCAACGATAATAGACGTATGTCCCGCCATGGCCATGCGCGTATTGTGCCGTGATAGCCGCTCCGCACTTGCCACAGGTGAGAAGTCCGACGAAAGGGAAGTTATGACCTTTCTTCACTTTCCTCGGCTTGGCCTTGCTCTTTAATCGTTTTTGGACGGCTTCAAAATCGCTCAAGGAAACAATCGGATCAAAGTTGCCTTCATAACTTTCTCCTTTGCGAGTGATTATCCCCATATACGCTTTTTGCCGCATCATCTGCGCCAGTACCGCCACGCAAAGAGGTCTGCCGGTACGACCGACTGCTCCGAGTTCAAACAGGCGTCCGCTCAAGCTCGACAAAGTATGCTTGCCCTCGCCAAACTCCTTGAACGCCAGTTTTACGATTTTGGCCTTGACTGGGTCAATGTCTATATTTCTAGTACTGGCGTTGTTTATATACCCATATGGCGCCATTCCCCGCGCCTGAGCTTCTGCCTTTGGCCTCGCTTAACGTTCTCGCTAAGGTTATCCGAATAATATTTGCTCTGCCCGAAAGCGACCTGCAACATAAATAATCCCTGCGGAGTTGGCTCAAACCAAAATGTGGGGAAGCGCAAAGAAACCACGCGTTCCGTGTCGATTAAGTAAATTATTTGTCCGCCATCAATAATGTTACGCGCCAACCTGTCCGGATGCCACGCCATGATGCCGACCGGCTCGGCGCTGGCTTCAATAGTGGTAATCATCTTGTTAAAAATCTCTCGACCCGGTTTCTTTGCGCTCTTGCTCTCGATGAACGTCTCGGCAATTTCTATATTTTCCCTCTTGGCGAAGTCCGCCAACTCCGCCAGCTGGGCTTCAATACTCATGACTTGGCGTTCTTCGTTCTCGGTCGACTTTCGGGCGTAGAGAAAATATTTCATATTTAAGGGATTATTTTTTGTTACGTAGCACGTTATGTAGCGTGGCTTTGTCGCCTCGCTTTAAGGCGAGGCGGTGAAAAGAAACGGTGCCGGCATTAGCCGGCTATCATTCCGCGTTTGAGACCACAATTATCTCAAAAGCGAAATGATTACGAACCGCCGCCTCTGGGGGCGGAAAGTCGGGTGGGATTGGAATTCTGATTTTAAATTCTTGGCTGAATTAAAAGAAAAATTGGGGGAAGAAATCACTAAGCTCGCGCCTGAAGGGCGCGAACAAAAAACGAAATTTTTGGAAAGTTGTTTTATGTCGAAGCTCCTAAACGAAGCTCGAACCTATTTTAAAGGAAAAACTTAAGTTTTTTCTTATTTTCCAAAATTCCAAACCAAATTTTTTAAGGCCGTGGCGGAATGCGGGCAAAAAATGACTGGGGGTTGGGGGGGAAGGAATTTTTGCCCGCCCGCCACGGCCTTGAAGCCCAAATCTAAAAATGCTTTTTCCTGGCCGGCGCCGATTTTTCGACCGATGCCTTAGGGCATCGGGGCGCCGCCCGTAGATTTTAAGTGCGCTTGCCCCGCCCTCCCGTGCGCGCGCAAACGGCACTCCCTTATATAGTATCACAATAAAAATATTATATCCAGATTTTAGATATAGATTTTTCGGATATATAATACTATTATATGAGTAAGACGGTTTGGACAAAAGAATATGCCGAATTTATTAGGAAATTACGGCAAGCCCGACTTGATGCTGGCTTGAAACAGATTGAGGTGGCTAAGAAGATAAAGCGGCCGCAATCTTATATTTCCCGAGTCGAATCGGGGTCATATCGTCTTGATATTATTGAGCTTAAGGCGTTCGCTAAAATGTATAAGAAAAATATTAATGAATTAATATAATTTGTTAATTAATAATCAAAACTATGAAAGTTAGAACAATTTTAACCTTAGGGCTTGGGATGGACTCGCTGGGAAAATTACTGAGCCACAAGACATTGAAAAAGTTTTTTCGGTAGGAGACAAATTAAGCGAGCGAGACCTCGGCGGATTTATCGGCGCCGCATTCGTCATAAAGCATCCCGTTTTAGAAATAACTTCTGTTGATGACAATAAAATTGAAATCCAATCAAGCGGATTAGTAACCGAGGGGGCTAATGGTGGCATTGATTTGATGAAATCAAGTACAAATTCAAATTTTACAATCCTGATCGGTGAAAGTTTAAAATTAGTATCACAGTCAATGGATAGCGGCTTTAGTATAATAATCAAGCCAATTGAAGTCGTTACTGATTAAATTATTATCAAGTTATGATCAATCCAGAACAAAAACTAACTGGCGGTGCCGCAAAAGTTGAGGAATATGTCGGTCGTATTCAGAGTGGAGAATCGAGCGAAGAAATTATGAAAGGGCTGCCCGATTCTTTTCGAACAGCCATTGAAGCTAAATTAAATCCGGAAAAAGATAAAGAAGAAGAATCGAAAGAGGCAGTTTTACTCGCTCAAGAAGCAAGACAAGAAACAAAAAGAATGGCTCAGGAGGATGAGATTAATTCAGCTAATCGGGCTAACGAAATTAGAACAGAATTAGGCTTGCCAGTTCAGCCAGTTGAACAATCCTTAATAGAAGCGACAGACGCAGAAATATTATCGCCAGAAGAGCAAAAAGCTAGAGATATAAAAGCCGGCTTTAATTTTATGGCTGAAGCATTTAAGGGTGCCGGCAAGGAAAAAATCAGGGAATATGACGAAAGATTGAGGGCGGCCATGGCGGGTAAACCAATAAAAGCAGGCGATACAGTAGATAATTTAATGCCTGATTTTAAGCGGTTTGCAAAAGTTGATTGGACTCCTGATATTAATCTGGAAAAACTATCTACTGAAAACGAGAAATAAACAGAGAGTCATAACACTAATAATCAAGAGTTATCCCCCGAGGAAAAGGCTAAATTAGTAGAAGACATAAAACAAAAATACAATGATATAGGATTAAAGAAACGAATGACGCTTAGGGACGAGATGTTTATGGTTAGTCAGGGAATTAATCCCGAAAATGATGAAATGTTCCAAACAGTCGATGGCGAGATAGGAATTAATTATGATGCTCACGGGGTAGCCAAATCCCAACAACTCGATCAGTTATTGAATTTACTTGATCATGGAATAAGCAAAGACCATGATTTTTATACTGCTCCATTTGAAGTACCAGCCGATGTTAAAGCTGGATTAGCTTCAGCTCTGGGAACTGGTGGTGGCACCGCCTATAAAGACGGCTTGGCAGTTTTGACCTCCGGATATAAAGAAAAAATTCAAGATAGTGGCGTTAAACATGTTTTTATTAATGACGTTTTTTCTGGTCTTAAAAGGCCATTGCAAGAAGCATACCCTCAATATCAATTCCATTTATTGAGCGAACAGAAGGCGGTGTTAGAGGGAGAGGCGTCAAAAGCGGATAAACAACAATAATATTATTTATGCATAATGCAGAAAGATTCAGTCAAAATATAGAAATTAGCGATCAAGCAAAGAGATATATTAATGATTTTGAATTAGACGCGGAAGCATTGAAAGATAAAAAAATATTGGATATTGGTTGTGGCGATGAGGCGCAGTTTATTGAATTCTGTCTTGAAAATAATATTGATGGCATTGTAGGCGTTGATTTGCGACCGCCAGTTAGCCAAGAATTAGCCGCTAAAGTCAAAGGCCATTATGTAGTTGGTCAAGTCGATAATTTGCCTTTTAAACCCGAGCAATTCGATATGGTTTTAATGCGTTCAGTTATAAATCCTGATACCGAATTAGATGTCAATAAAGTGGTTGGTGAAGCAATTTCTTCACTTAAAGTTAATGGGAAGTTGGAAATTTATCCTATTTGGCGTGAAAAGCCGATGTTTGAAAAAATAAATAATGTTCTAAAAAGGCTAAATAATGAAGAATATTCTATCGATTGGCAAGAAAAAGATGCCTTACATGCTGGCGATCAAGAATTACATAAAGATTTGCTGATTATTACGAGAAAAGGTATTGTTCAATAGTATAGTAATTAATTTTATTACGTAACATGCTACGTAACAAAAAATATGGAAAAATACATTAGGAAAATCACTAGAGTTGGTAAACGAAGTTTGGCAATCGTCATTCCTGCCGAGATTGTGGATAAATTGAAACTTAAAGAGAAGCAGAAGTTGACAATAATAACTAGGGGCCGTAGTATTGTTATGAAAGATTGGAAGTAGTTTGGTTTCTTTTTTAAAATCGTGTTATAATAAAATCAACAAGACAATATTGAGTTTTATGGCTAAAATAGACAGTAAAAAGTATAGAAATTCTATTTTGTATTTCGCTAACAAAATACAGAATGGCACCTTGGGCAAATTAAAGATGATGAAGCTGCTTTATTATCTAGATTTTGATTTTTTTGAAAAATATGGCCATTCAGTGACCGGCGATGTGTATTTACGATGGGAAAATGGGCCGGTGCCTAAATACGGTGAGGCAATGCTAACAAAAATGAAAGGGCAAGACATTAAGGTTACAAATAGGAAGGTTGGTGTTGGAATTAACGATCAACAGCACATTGAGGCGTTGCAACTTTACGATTTGAATGTTTTTGATAAAGAGGAACTCGTAATGCTTGAGGAAGTGGCCGATAAATGGGAAAAATTTTCAGGATCGGAAATGAAAAGTGCGACACATGGTGAGGCGCCATGGATTGCCACTAAGCCAAATGATATAATCGATTATAACTTGGCTTATTATCGCAATAAATATGGTGAAATGGATGGCAAAGATTGTTAATTAGCGAGTATGAAGATTGAGCGACATTGCGATATTGGTAAGGATTTTAAGAAATTAAAGCGATTTCCAGCGCCCGAAGAATCATTGGAGGCATGGGAACGCTATTTTTGTTTAAAGGGAATTAATGAAACGGCCGGTGTTTGTAAATATTCTGGATTGGGCAATGATAGATTATATAAAGCGAGAGTGATACCACTCAAAGAAAATTGCGGAAAATCAGATGGTTATAGGTTGGTTTTTAAATCAATAGATAATGATTCAATAATAATTTTAGTTTTTTTGAGACACGGAATTTATTCAGACGAAAAAGAATTAATGGCTATTATTAAAGAGCGATTATAAATTTTTAAAGGCGGGGCTGTCGCGGCAGTAGCCGCGACACGAAAAATCGGCGCCGGCCAGGAAAAAGCATTTTTTGGATTTGGGCTTCAAAGCCGTGGCGGGCGGGCAAAAATTCCTTCCCCCCCAACCCCCAGTCATTTTTTGCCCGCATTTCGCCACGGCCTTAAAAAATTTGGTTTGGAATTTTGGAAAATAAGAAAAAACTTAAGTTTTTCCTTTAAAATAGGTTCTAGCTTCGTTTAGGAACTTCGAATATACGAAACTTAAAGAATTTTTTCCAAATTTTTCACGCCCGCAAAGCGGGCTGTTGGATACCCAAAAAAATAACCAAGTTAATATCTTGGTTATTTTTTATTGAAAAAATTAACACTTTTTTATAAAAGGAGCATAATTAACATTAATAAATCTAGTAAAAATCAAGTTTTTTTATGTTTAAAACTATTTTTAGCCAAATTGGAGTAAAAAAGTTCTGGTGGTGGAAGATGATTCTTTGTTGGCCCGAGTTATAGAAGAAGAATTGAATTCAGAAGGTATAAAATCAGCCATAGTTTCCAATGACTTAGATGTCGAATCTGCTGTTGAAATGGAAAATGACTATGCCGTCAGTAGAATTGCTACGGTAATTAGCAAATCCGGAGATGTAGAGGTTACAGAATTTGGAGGAGTTATTTTTACTCGAAGCGACCGTTTAGATATAAATAAATTGGAAGACTTGCGGGGTAAGAGGTTTGTCGCTGTAAACAAAGATTCTTTTGGCGGTTGGGTGGCCGCCCATAGGGAATTGTATGATGCAAAAATAAATCCTTTTACTGATTTTAAGAAATTAATTTTTTCCGGCGGGCATGACGAAGCCGTTTTTGCCGTACTTAGCGGTGAAGCTGATGCAGGAACAGCTAGGACTGATACTCTGGAAAAGTTGGCATCTGATGGCAAGATAGATTTGGCTGATATTAAAATAATTAATTTAAGAGAGGGCTACTCTGATGATCATAAATTCCCATTTCTTTTAAGCACTCGTCTGTACCCCGAGTGGCTGTTGGCCAAGATTGCGGGAACAGATGACGTTTTGTCAAGAAGTGTGGCCAGAGCTTTGTATAGTATGTCAGCTAATCATCAGGTTGCTCAGGCGGTCGGTATCTCTGGCTGGAGTACTCCGCGTAATTATAATTCAGTAGCTGACACCTTAAGGACCCTGAGGTTGAGGCCGTTTGAAAATTATGGAAAAATGTCTTTGGAGCAGATAATTTTAGAATATCGTTGGTTTTTATTGATTATAACAATTTTATTGCTTTCATTATTGGGTGCGTCTTTGTTTCTTTTGGGGATTTGGTTAAAAAGAAAAAATGACTCAATTTTTTTTCAATCTCTTATAGAGGCCGTTCCCAGTCTGATATTTTATAAAAACATAAAAGGAGAGTATGTTGGCGGCAACAAGGCTTTTTTTGATCAAGTAATGGGCAAGGACAGAAAAGAGGTAATAGGAAAAACAGCCCTAGAATTGGTGCCTCAAAAATTTGGCAAAATATATAAATCAAAAGATGAAGAGCTATTAGCCAATCCGGGTAGACAGATTTATGAGTCCGGAATTAGATTTGCCGATGGTACGGATAGATATTGCAAGATTTACAAGTCAACTTATAATGATGCTAGAAAGAGATTGACTGGAATTGTGGGGATTTTGTCAGACATCAGCGAATCTAAGGAAAGAGAAAAACAGCTTCTTAGTCTTAATGAGAAGGCTTCACAACAGCAAGAAGCCGCTTTAAATATTTTGGAGGATTTGCAATTAGAAAAAGACAGAGCCGAAGCTCTCGTGGGTGATTTAGAAAAATTCCGCTTGGCCGTGGATGGCGCTTCCGACCACACTGTCATCACTGATCCCGATGGCATAATTCTTTACGCTAATGATTCAATCAGGCGCATCACGGGATTTTCCATCGATGAAATGCTGGGGAAAAAGCGGGTAGCAAGGAATTGTGGGGCGGCTTAATGGATATTGATTTTTATAAAAAACTTTGGAAGAGGATTAAGATTGATAAGCAGGCAATTCGTTCTGAGATCAATAATCGTCGCAAAAACGGTGAAGCCTATGTTGCTATGGCCACTATTTCTCCGATTTTAGATAAGGATAATGGCGAAGTTAAATTTTTTGTCGGCATTGAGAAGGATGTTACCAAAGAAAAACAGGTTGATAAGGCAAAAACCGAGTTTGTGTCTTTGGCCTCGCATCAATTAAGGACTCCTTTGTCGGCAATTGGCTGGTATGCAGAAATGTTGCTCGATGGCGATGCCGGTAAAATCAATAAAGAACAAAAGCTTTATTTGGAAGAAATCTATCGTGGCAATCAGCGTATGGTGGAATTAGTTAATGCTTTGCTTAATACTTCGCGCCTGGAGTTGGGAACTTTCATAATCGAGCCTCAAGAAACTGATTTAAAATTTTTGGCGGAAGATGTCATCAAAGAACAACAACCATCGATCAGCGCCAAGAAGCTTTTGTTTAAATCTTCTTTTGCCAAGAATCTTCCTAAAATTAAAGTTGACCCCAAATTGACGCGAATAGTCTTCCAGAACCTCTTAAGTAATGCCGTCAAATATACGCCTGAAGGTGGCCGAGTTGAGTTGTCTCTTAATTTGGAAAAAACCGCAATTTCTTTATCAGTCAAAGATACTGGCTATGGAATTCCTAAAGCTCAGCAAGATAAAATTTTTGAGAAATTATTCCGTGCCGATAACGTCAAAGCGCTTGACACCGAGGGTACCGGACTGGGTCTTTATTTGGTAAAATCTATTATAGAGAAATCCGGGGGAAGAATATCTTTTGAGTCAGAAGAGGGTAGAGGCACTATTTTTGAGGTTAAGATACCTCTTTCCGGCATGAAGGCTAAAGCGGGCACCAAGCAACTAAGTTAGTAGTGCAAACAATATTAATTAGTATATGAAGAAGAAGATTTTAGTGATTGAGGACGATTTTCCTTTGGCCTCGGCATTGAAAAATAAATTATCCAAGGAAGGATTTTCGGTTCGAGTGGCTCGTAATGGTAAAAGTGGATTGGAGACTTTTGTAAGTTATAAGCCCGATTTGATATTGCTTGACATTGTCATGCCGATAATGGATGGCATGGAGATGTTGCGCTTGCTTCGTTTGGAGCCTTCAGGCAAGGAAGCAAAAGTAATTGTTTTAACCAATCTCAATGACGCGGCTAAAACCGCTCAGGCAGTACAGCGTGGCGTCAGGGATTATCTGGTTAAAAGCGATTGGAAGATGGCAGACTTAATTAAAAAAGTCAAAGAGAAATTAAAATAAATTTATGGAAAAGTATGGCATAACTTTGGTTGAACCGCTTACTCCCTTGATGGTAAGAGATGTGGTAGTTAATTGTTTTGCTCAGGCTCATTGTGAGGGAGCAGGAATTGCTCCCCAAGATAAGGATATGAATCGTGAATATTGTCGGCAGATCATAATGAAGTTTTTTGATAAGACCGGCGGAGACTTTAATAACCCCACTAAAGAATCGATTATTAAGGTGCTGGGTGAATTGGCTGAGTTTTCTAAAAACTTTCGAGATCAAGAAGTGGTCAAAAAGCATTACCAAGAAATCAAGGAGTTGGTTGATGGCCTGAATTAGTGACGTTAAAAGACTTTTTTAATAAACTAGGCTTTTAAAATCAAGGTTTTTTTGCTATAATAACCGATATTAATCATATCGGTTAT
>MWBE01000008.1 GCA_002068915.1 Parcubacteria group bacterium ADurb.Bin326 | reverse complement strand
GACCTATTTTATCACTTACTGATGATTTACTTCTGTTTAGGTCTTTGACTATTTGGTTAATACTAATAGCTTTTGTTAATTTAAATACCATTTAAACCCTTTCTTTTGGGTTTATTCTTGTTTTCTTTTTCATGCTTAGATTTTACCCCAAGCGTTCGGATCCTAAAGCGAACTTACAAAAAGCCCATTTTCTTGAGTAAAATGATATAATAGCTTCAATCAAGTGATTTTGGTTCAAGGGCGAACCAAATATCGCACCTTTAAATTTCAGTTTTGGCAAAGGAGGATGAATCCTGCAAAGAGCGTAGGAAGCTCATTCTTCGTAGGAGATCCTTGAGGAAAAGATGGGATTCAAGGATTGAGGAGACGGAAAAGTCGCAAGGAACTTTTGTTTTTTCTTTGCCGTTCCAAATTGATGGCTTACCCATTATGGATGGGTCAAAAAAAGCCCTGGTCTTAGAAGAGACCGACAATGGAAGCAAGGAGATACAAAATTCCCCAAGACTTGAAGTTAACTCTTTTCCTAAAACCTCAGTTCTTTCTCAAGCCATCGTAGCCGCATCGGGCGGAAACTAACTAAGGTTGTGGCCTTAGTCAGAAATCTTGGGTTAACAACCCTTAATCACCCAAGGGAGGTGAAAAATGTCTGGACCGCTGGATGGAGTTTCGCCTGTGGCTTTGGATCTTGCTCGCCGTCTCGGTTTGGATCCGTTACGCACGTTTGGTCCTCGGACCGATTACTGGGGTTCTGATCAAAGACTTCAGACAAACCCTCGAAGTGCAATTGAGGCAAGCCTGAATTTTGAACAAACCTCTGGTGGAAACCGAGGCGCAACGGGTGGATGTGGTCAAGACCCATCAAAAGTGCCTGGGCGGTAGTTACCAAAGCCAGAACTGAATAAGTGACCAAAAAAGTTTAGGAGATTCTGGATAAACCAGTTATCGTGTGGTCACCACGAGAGGAAGCCTTAGCTCCCAATCTCCTAAATATTTTTTAAAAAATGCTAAATTAAAGTTATGTTGTCGACGAAGCTAAAGGAAATTTCTTTAGAATATTGTCAAAAGTATCAGGAAAATGGAATTGTTATCGATTTAAAGCAACTTTCTAATACGGCTAGAGCTGCTGCTAATGAGGCAAAAGATAATTATTTAAAACTAACCTCTCCTAAAACCTGTTTTAAGGAAGTCTATCTTACTCATTGGGTAAGAGAAGTTTTGGATAGAGATTTTGTTTTAAGAACTCTTATCCCAATTGATTATAAAAATCCTCCTCCAGAGCCCCATCTTCAAACAATGGTTGATTATTTCTCTCTTCTTCCTCTCAAACTTATTCGTAGGCTTAACCAGAAGATAAATAACACTTCTCCTGCTGATCGAAAGAAGCTGTGGAAAAGTCTTGATTTTCCTGTTGAAGAGGCCAATGATAAATTTGCCAAATTAATTTTGGCGCGTAGAAATTACTTTTCGGAAAAAAGACAGTTACCCTTGCCAGAAATGTTTTTAAAACAATTTAAAATCCCAAGAAATGCCTACCAAGAGTTTATTCAAAATAAAAACGAGATAATTGATTGGTGTAATGAATTTCTCCCTGACGTTGGCAAGTTACCAAGTTGGTTTCATTCTGAGTTAAATTTACCATGTTATCTTTGTCGGTTGTCTGAATTCCCCTTTAGAAATTTCAAGGAAGTAATTGACTTTGTTTTCCAAAAATATTCTTCTTTTTCTGTTTTTAAGTCTAAAGTAAAAATTAAAATGGGAGAGGTGACGCATGTAAAATATAAGAAAAAAACGGACAGTTTTTTGATAACTATTGATAAATACGCCAACTTTCGCCACCAAGCTATTGGTCTTATTCATGAATTGGGCCATGTAATAAGTTTTTTAAAAGATTTTCAAAATCATTTAGATCCTCTTGAAAAAGGGAAATACTATGGAGAAAAAAATGCGATAAAAATACAATTTTCAGTTCTAAAAGATTTATCAGAAAATCTTTTCAGGGCGAGCTTAGTCGAAGTTCTACTTACGTTTTGGAAAATCATGTTTGAAATGAATCTTTATAAGAACCCGAATCAAGACATTGGAAAATTGTATGCCGACACTTTTAATACATGTTTTAAGGGATCAAATCAGAAAAGAAATCCATTTTACTTATTAAATGAAGCTATAATTACTTCCCCATTTTCTTCTTTACCTCATGCGGTGGCTTACTACAAAATACTTTCCCTCAAGCTATCGTAGCCGCATCGGGCGGAAGCTGACTAAGGTTGCGGTTTAGTCAGATGAATAAATCGCTGGAGGAAAGAAGATGGGCCTCAGCTCCCTTAAAGACAAGTACTTTATCTTCTCTCCGTTTTTCTTTAAGATTAAAATCAAAATGTTAAACAAAAGGCTTGAAATTGTTTGTCAAGATTATTACGGTAGATTCCAAAAAGTTAAAATAGACACCTCCCTTGATTATTTACGAAAATTAGCTGATAAACAAACACCAAGAGCGAAGAAAAACTACCTTAGACTAAGTAAGCCAAGGACTTGTTCTCTTTCTACTTATGTAACTTCGTGGGTAATAGATGTTTTACAGCGTCAGTTTATTCTGAAAACTTTAAGAAAAGTGAATTTAAACTCTTCCAGTCAAGATCCCTATGATCAAGCTCTGACTTCTTTTTTTTATCATTTACCCCGGGAATTGATGCCATACCTACGAAAGGAAATCTTTAATGCCCCTTTCCATCAGCGGCAAAAAATTTGGCAGAGTTTTAATTTGTCGATAAAAGAAATCGAGGATAAATTTCAGAATTTAGTTGAAGCTGGAAAAAATGAGATCCAGACAAGAAACTACTCATCCTTTTTTGATGTTTTGTTAGAGAAAAACAAGATTCCCCAAAATGATTACTTACAATTCATCAACAACGCTGATCAATTGATAGTTTCTCTCAATCATCAATTGCCTAAAATCAAAAATTTTCCCAGTTGGTTCTATTCAGAGTTCAATCTTCCTTGTTTTATCTGTCAGCTTGACTCTTTTCCTTTTCATTCTTTAAAGGAGACTTTTAGTTTTGTTGTTAGACAGTATCCTATTCTTGAAAAATTCCAGTCAAAGATAGAAATCAAAATTGAAGGTAAGAATACTTTTGCCATTTATGACATAAAAAGAGATGTTATTAAGATAAAAATAAAGGAAGGGTTAAATATACGTCATCAAGCAGTCTTGTTAATTCACGAGTTGGGTCACGCGATTTCCCTCTTGAATAATTTGCATGAGGGTAGAGATTTGTTGTTTGCCATAGGTAAGTATGGGGCCGAAAAAGAAGCAATTAAAATCGAGGTAGATGTACTTAAAAAAGCTTCACCGTTGCTCTATCGGGCTAGTTTAGGGGAAGTCTTACTTTTTCCCTTTCGTAATACACTCTTTGAAATTGAACTTCATCAAAGCCCAAAGAAAAATCCCAGCAAACTTTACGCCCGCAGTTTTAATCGTTGTTTTTTAGAAGCTAAACAAAAAGATAATCCTTTATATCTTTTAGAAGAGCATTTTATAGCATCACCTTTTTTTCAGCTTCCTCACGCAATAGCGCGCTATCATGTTTTAAGTAGCCTGAAGTCGGAGGATACTATTTAAACTTTAAACTGGAGAAAACGGGTTACTTCCTTTTGATAAACTCAGGGTATTCCAGATAACTTGTCCAATTTGTTCTTCTAAAATGACACCATCGTTCGAGCATCCTAGAAACTGTATCGGACAGAATGATTTCCGAACTTTCTGGCAAATCTGCATAAGTTCAGATACATATTGGACCCATTAAAGTCCAATGAGTTATGAATTAGGCTCTAAGTTTAAGTTTGTTTTTAAAGGTAATAGGGGTTATCTTACCTTATTAATTATCTTTAAAAGTCTAATATGTACAGGACGGGTACATTTGCTTGCCGCTGAAGCGGAAAAGTAGTAAAACGGAGAAAAAACTATGCAGTCAAACATTGGTCACAACATCATCAAGCAACTAGTCACCACTGCCCAAGAGGAAGGTGTCCAGAAACTGGTTGTGGGCGCGGTTATCCGCAAAGACGACAAGTTTCTACTTCTTGAAAGGGTTGAGTCCGATTTTATGGGCGGACTCGTCGAGCTTCCCAGTGGCACCGTGGATGCAGGCGAAAACCTGCTCACGGCACTTGCTCGTGAAGTGCGGGAGGAAACGGGACTTGTCGTCACTTCGATCCTTGTGTATCTCGGCTCGTTTGATTACACGTCCGGCTCTGGCAAGAAGTCGAGGCAGTTCAACTTTCTCGTTGAAACCGTTCCAGGCGAAGTCAAACTGGAACCCGCCGAACATCAGGCGCATTATCTTGTTGCGCCGTCCGATGAAACATTCAACACGCTTAACATCTCGGACGCAACCAAGGTGGTTATTCAAACCGCGGCGCGACAGTAAACGCCTATTCGGTAAAACTACAGCCACAGTAAATTTTTCCACCGGGGCTTTTCTTTTCTCATTCCAAAAATTCTTCCCCCACGTTTCCGCCACCGACGAATTTCGTGCCAACAAAGTTAGCGCGCCGACTAAACTATCTAAATACAATCGATCCAATAAGATAAGACGCGACGTTTGCAATTACGGATAAAATAATAGCGTTTTTGAAATTTATTTTCAATGCTTTCAATAAAATTATTGCATAAATTCAGATACATATTGGACTCATTAAAGTCCAATGAGTTATGAATTAGGCTCTAAGTTTAAGTTTGTTTTTAAAGGTAGTCGGGGTTATCGTACCTTTATGAAACAGACTAATCTCAATAAATTAATTAAGAAACATCCAGAGGTTGAATACAGACTAAAAGTAATCAACTTTCTGACTAAGTACAACATTGAGACCACCATGGATGCTTTTGAAAAAAGCAGATCAACAATCTATCTATGGAAACAGAAGTTTAATAAGTCAGGT
>MWBE01000007.1 GCA_002068915.1 Parcubacteria group bacterium ADurb.Bin326 | reverse complement strand
CAAAAGCTTGAGAGCCTCTTTGAGTAAAGCGGCATTGGGAAAGGGGCCAAACACCTTGGTTTTGCCGGCAGGAAATTTACTCAACTCTCGCTCACGGACAATTAGAGGCTTGGGATAATCGCCGGTAGTAAATGCCAGCCAAACAAAAGAACGATTATCCTTATCCCTGACATTATACTTGGGCCAATGCTTTTTGATTAAGTTAGCTTCAAGAATAACCGCCTCTAGAACCGAGTCGGTTTTAAAATGTCTAATTTTTTTAGCCAAAGAAACCATCTCGCCGATACGCGGATCAATATCGGGCCGGAAATATTGCAAAACACGCCGACGCAGACTGGTGGCGCGGCCGATATATAGAATCTCTCCTTTGCCACCAATAAACTGATAAACTCCGGGCGTTAGCGGGAGTTTTTTGGCTTGATTTTTGAGTGTCATACGAATTAATTATAGCATTGACCTAATAATACTGCACTACTCGCTTGACAAATCAAGTCAAAACAGCTAAAATACGACATATCGTTTACTTTGGTTTTCGCCGGTCTTTGCAGAGATTGGCTGTGGAAAACCCACAAAACGACTGTAAATACAAATAATATTTCCATTATATGGCTCATAAGAAAGCGGGAGGCAGTACCCGTTTAGGCCGAGATTCCAATGCGCAACGCTTAGGCATCAAGCTCTACGGCGGTGAAGTCGCCCAGACCGGCTCCATTATTGTCAAACAGCGCGGTACCCGTTATCGCGCCGGCAAAAACACCAAACGCGCCAACGACGACAGCATTTTTGCTACCGCTCCCGGCAAAGTGAAATTCAACAAAAAGCAAGTCAAGAAATTCAACGGAAAACTGGAATTTGCTCAAATTGTCAGCGTAGAATAAGCAATACTACACAAGCCCCGGATAAATCCGGGGCTTGTTTTTTTAATTTACGAACATTTGAGCCATTTTGACGATTTGGCTTATTTTAGATAATTTCAATAATTCACACGTGCGTGTGCATTATTGAAATTTTAAGCCCTGCTAATGCTTGCCTTTACCAGTCCGAAAAATAACGGGTGCGGTCTTAGCGGACGAGATAAAAACTCGGGATGAAATTGTACGCCAACAAAAAATGGATGCTGGTCTTGGGGCAACTCGATAATCTCGGTCAATTCCCCGTCCGGACTCATGCCGGAAAACACTAGCCCAGCTTCTTCCATTTTATTTCTGTAAGCCAAGTTGAATTCATAACGATGGCGATGACGCTCGAAGATTTCTGCTTGCTGATACAGTCCTCTAACCAAACTTCCCTCCTTGAGAAGACACGGATACGCACCTAAGCGCATGGTATTGCCGTATTGCTTGTTGGCCATTTTTTCCGCCTGCTCCGGTATGATATGAATGACTGGATTCATGGTGTGCGGATTAATTTCCGTGGTGTGAGCATCGTTTAGTCCGCAAACATGGCGCGCGAATTCGATCGTCGCTAATTGCATGCCGTAACACAGACCGAGATAAGGAATCTTATTTTCTCTAGCAAATTTGATGGCAGAGATTTTGCCCTCGATTCCCCTGCTACCAAACCCGCCGGGAACAACCAGGCAGTTGTAATTTTTTAGTTCCGCAACCTTTTCTGGCTCTTTTTCATATAAGTCAGAATTAATCCATTCTATTGTCGGCTTACGGCCATTATGCCAAGCGGCGTATTTCAAGCTCTCAATCACCGAAATATAGGCATCGGGCAAGATAAAATCACCTGACTCAAAATACTTGCCGACAATACCAATCTTGACCGGCTCTACTGCAGAATTGACTTTATCCACAAAGGCGCGCCACTCTACCAAATCTTTCTGTCTTGATTCCAATTTTAATTCCGCTAAAATCTTATCCCCAAAATTCTCTTTTTCAAAATTAATAGGAATGTCATAGACACTATCAACATCGGGCGCTGAAATCACATTTTCCGGCTTGACATTGCAAAACAGGGCGAGCTTCTCGCGACGCGGCGCGTCAATCGGGTGAGTAGAACGACACAACAGAAAATCGGCCATTACTCCGACTTCGTTTAAGGCTCTGACGGCCATTTGTGTCGGCTTAGTTTTCATCTCTCCGATTTTTGAAGGTATGGGCAAGTAGCTCACCATTACCACAATCACGTCATCCGGATTCTTCAAATTCATCATGCGCGCCGCCTCTAAGTAGAGGGCGTTTTGAAATTCTCCTACGGTTCCGCCGATTTCGATGATAGTAATTTCAGCGTCAGCTTTTTCTTCCGCGCGTTTGATGCGGTCAATAACTTCATAAGGGATATGAGGAACAGCCTCAACGCACTTACCACCGTACTCCAGGTTGCGCTCGCGATTAATGACTGATTGATAAACGCGTCCGGAAGTCATGTAGTTATCACGCAAGATCTCGGTGTCCAAAAATCTCTCATAATTTCCAATATCCTGATCGGTTTCATCTCCGTCGGCGGTCACAAACACTTCGCCATGCTCCACCGGATTCATAGTGCCGGCATCAACATTAAGATACGGGTCAATCTTGACCGCAGTCACTTTAAAACCTTTGGATTGAAGAATTTTGCCAATTGAGGCAGCGGCAATCCCCTTACCGACGCCAGACATGACTCCTCCCACGACGAAGATGTACTTGGACATAATATTTAAAATTATTTATTGAAAAATTAAAAAGGGGCAATTGCCCCTTAGTGTTAAATAGAAAAAGAAAAAACCCCTATCATACGCGTACCGTTATAGTTATTTCAGACAAGATTCCATGGCCGAAGTCAATTTTGGCTTTGTGGCTACCCGGTTCTTTGATATGTGAATCAAAAACCACTTTAGCTCCGCTAATTTTTGCTCCCTGCTTGGCTAATGCCGACAATACATCTTCTGAACTGATAGAGGCATACAACTTGCCGGCATCATTAGCCTTGGAAACAACCTCCACTTTGCGTCCCTCAATAACCTCGGCCAATTTTTGCGCCTCATTCAAACTACCACTAACTTCCTTGGCTTTTTTATCCAGTTCTTTCTTGACCTTAGAGATATTGACATCATTTGCCACAACAGCAATACCTTTGGGCGCTAAAAGATTGCGAAAATAACCTTCGGCCACCTCCTTAATATCACCCTTTTTACACCCTCCTTCATTTTTTAAATATATAGCCTTCATGTTTACTTTTAATTACTTTAATAATTCCAATGCTTTATCTAATTGCGGATCAAGGTCTTTATTATAATCTTCTTCAGTCAAATCAATCTCAATATCCGGTTCAATGCCATGCTCATCGATACTGCGACCATTGGGAGTAAACCATTTGGCGATGGTTAATTTGATCTGTGAGCCGTCTGGCAAATTATTTAAATCTTGGACTGAACCCTTGCCAAACGACTTCATGCCAACTATTGTCGCCTTCTTCCAGTCTTGCAAGGCGCCCGCAACGATTTCTGAGGCGGAAGCGCTACCGGCGTCTATCAATACTACTGTCTTATAATCTTTAAGTCGCGCAATGGAATTAGCAATATGCTTGGTTTCTTTGCCATCCCTGTTTTTTTCTGAAACTACCACCTGCTCCCCATCCCATTCGCCGGCCATATCAATGGCTGTATCGAGATACCCCCCTGGATTATTGCGCACATCGAGAATCACGCCCTTAACGTTCTTTTTTGCAGCTATTTCTTTAATTACCTTGTCAAATAAAGGCATTGTATCGTCGTTGAATTGCCTGACCTTAATCCAAATGATCGATCCATTGGCTTTGTATTCCCAAGTCAAGTTTTTGACGTTTATCACGTCGCGAATAACTTCGATTTCTTGAATGTCCTTGGCGCCCTCTCTGTAAATAGAGAGTTTTACGGCAGTCCCCTTGGGACCTCTGATTAATTTTACTGCCTGCGTAGCACTCATGTTCTCTGTGCTATTGCCATCAATCTTAATAATCCAGTCCTTAGGACGTAAGCCGGCTTTCATAGCTGGAGAATCCTCCAAAGGAGATACGACTAATAGTTGATTATTCTTGACAGATATTTCCATGCCCACTCCCTCAAAACTCCCCTCTAAATCCTTCTGAAACTCATCAGCATCACTGGGAGTCATAAAAACCGAATACGGATCGCCCAAAGAAGAAACCAACCCGGCTAAAGATCCATAAAAAAGCTTGGTATCTACAACGTCTTTATCGTAAAATTTGCTTTTGATTATATTCCAAGTTCTCCAATAAAGGTCAAAATCAACATCTTTCTGTAGATAAGTTGGCAATTCCGCCGTGGTATTGGTTACATTCCCGGAATCGCTGGAAGTAGCATAGA
>MWBE01000006.1 GCA_002068915.1 Parcubacteria group bacterium ADurb.Bin326 | reverse complement strand
GCGAAGTCTCCCATATTTGCCTTCGGCGGTTGCTCGATTTCCAACTTGCTAATGTCAATATCAACAGAAACGGCCTGCTTGACCGCTTCAAGTATTTCTTTTTTGATTTTATCAATGGCGTAATCCATATAGATATACTATACCAGAAAACAAGTCAAAAAACAAGCTTTTACAAAGAGAATAATTTGACTGGATTAATCAAAAAGAGTATAGTAAAAACAAGCGATTGAGGCGCCTACCAAACGTCTATCCCCACGGATCGCGGATTACTCCGCGCTAAGCTAACATATTAAAGCGTCCGTCACGATTGGCTCGTGCGGAAATCTGGGTGGAACCGCGGGAATAACTCTCGTCCCAAGATATATCTTCTGATGTATTTTGAGACGAGAGTTTTTTAATAATAATTTAAAATAATAAAATAAATATATGAACGAACAACTGGATAAAATTCGCCACTCGACTTCGCATGTCATGGCCTACGCCGTGCGCGAACTGTTTGGTGATGTTAAATTCGCCATCGGACCGACGATTGATGATGGTTTTTACTACGACTTCGATTTAGGAGAGAAGACCTTTTCTCCTGAAGACTTGAAGGCTATAGAAAAAAAGATGGAAGAACTTATCAGACGCAAATTGCCGTTTGAAAAATCAGAATCAACTATCGCCGAAGCCTTAAAAAAAATGTCCACTCAACCATACAAGCAAGAGCTCATCAAAGACTTGGAAGTCTCTGGCGAAACTTCAGTCAGTTTTTATACTGTTGGAGATTTAACTGACTTATGCCGCGGCCCGCATGTAGAAAATACTTCCGAGCTAGGCCATTTCAAATTACTTAGAGCCGCCGGCGCTTATTGGCGTGGCGATGCCAAAAACAAGATGCTGCAAAGAATCTACGGCACCGCCTTTGCTACTAAAAACGAATTACAACAACATTTGAAGATGTTGGAAGAAGCAGAAAAACGTGATCACAACAAATTAGGACGTGAACTAGGACTATTTATCACCGCCGAACCGATTGGTCAAGGACTCCCCTTGCTTACTCCTAAGGGAACAAAAATCAAGCAAATCCTGCAACGTTGGATTGAAGATGAAGAAGAAAAGCGTGGCTACCAATTAACCATGACTCCTTTCATGGCTAAAAGCGACCTGTACAAGATTTCTGGGCACTGGGATCATTACCGCGACGGCATGTTCTTGGTTGATGGATCAGGCGAAGAAATGGCGCTTCGTCCCATGACCTGTCCTTTCCAATTCATGATTTATAAATCACAATTACGTAGCTACCGCGATCTGCCAATCAGATACAATGAAACCTCGACCCTTTTCCGCAATGAAGAATCGGGCGAGATGCACGGCTTAATTCGCTTACGTCAATTCACTCTCTCCGAAGGACACCTGATTTGTCGCATGAACCAACTGGAAGAAGAATTTGAGGGGGTTTTGAAATTGATTGACTATGTCTTAAAGACTTTAAAGCTAGAAAACTACTCCTATCGTTTTTCTAAATGGGATCCTGCCAACAAGAAGGGCAAATACATTGACGCGCCACAAGCTTGGGAAGAATCACAGGCAGTACTAAAAAAAATCCTAGACAAAAATGGCTTAAACTATGTCGAAGCTGAGGGAGAGGCTGCTTTCTACGGACCAAAGTTGGATATTCAAATGAAAAATGTCTACGGCAAAGAAGATACTATTATTACCGTGCAGATCGACTTTGCTTTGCCGGAAAGATTTGATATGAACTATATCAATGAAGAAGGTATGGAAGAGCGCCCGATTATCATTCACCGCTCTTCAGTCGGCTGTTATGAAAGAACGATTGCCTTGTTAATCGAGCAATTTGCCGGGGCTTTCCCGACCTGGCTCTCTCCCAACCAAGTAACTGTTATTCCGATCTCAGAAAAATTCTCTAATTATGCCTTGAGGGTTGCGGAAAAATTAAAATCTTCTGCGGATATAAGACTGGAAGTTGATGATAGTAATGAATCGCTTGGCAAACGCATCCGCAATGCTGAAAAGGAAAAAACTCCATATATCCTGGTTGTAGGAGAAAAAGAAGCAGAGAGCGGCACGGTAGCAGTACGCAAGCGCGGCGACGGCGACCAAGGAGTCATTCCACTGGAAGACTTCATTAAAAACATTAAGCAAGAAATTGAGAATAAAGTATAAAAGCACTAACGGATGTTTTTATGATGCGCTTGTAATTTCTGCTGACTCTCTTGGAGAGACAATAAACTTAGCGGGGAAAGACAGAATAATATATGAACCAATGTACCGTTTCATCTGATGAGCTTGGTTATTTATTAGCTCTCTTCCGTATTACCACTTGCCACAAACTCTTCTTATCAAAAAAATTCTACGGTTTTTAGTCTGCTACACTCAAAACAACCCAAATGTAAATAGTGTCTGGCCTCATTTTTTTACAAATAAAAAAGGCGGCGCGAAATCCATTCGTGCCGCCTGGTTGTGCGTTTTTTTGTCTGCTATCCCATCAAGGGAAACAACACTACGTCTGCCAGATTCCTTTGATTCGTTGCAATAGCGGTAAGCCGATCAATGCCTATTCCTACTCCAGAAACCGGCGGCATTCCGTATTCAAGTGACGTCAGGAAATCCGTGTCTACAAACATTGCTTCCGAATCTCCTTGGTGTCTTAATGCCAATTGATCCTCGAGCAATCTTCTCTGCAGAATAGGGTCGCCAAGCTCCGAATATCCTTTGGCGATTTCCCAACCGTTGACCAGAATCTGAAATGCATCAATAACACGAGGGTCTTGATCATTGGGACGAGCCAGCGGAATTAACACGGCCGGATGATGAAGCAAGACTGTGGGCTGGATCAATCTCGGCCGAGACACCCTCTTGTACAACTTGTCGATCAAGCTGCCAAGAGAAATCCCCGGATCAATTTCTCCTAAAGCCACTCCCTGCTTCGTAATTTCCGCCAACAAGCCGTCAACGGTTTCAAAGTTGAGAATATCAATACCGCAATCGTTTAAGACTAGATCACGGTACTCAACGGTCTGCCATTGCCTGAAGTCAAATGACATTCCCTGGTACTCAAGCTCCAAGGAACCCATAACACCGAGTAATACTTGCTGAATCAGCCACTTCACGAACTCGATGTTGTCGCAATAATTCCAGTAGCTGGCATAGAATTCGAGCATGGTAAATTCCTGCAGATGAGAAGCATCGACGCCTTCATTACGAAAATTCTTACCAATCTCGTAAATCCTGTCCATGCCACCAACAATCAACTGCTTGAGAAAAGTTTCCGGGGAAATACGCAGGTACAGGTCGATATCCTTTGCGTCATGATGAGTGACGAACGGATTAGCCGAAGCTCCACAAGGATTCTTCTGAAAAATTGGGGTCTCAACCTCCATAAATCCGTTGGACTCCAGGTGTTTGCGCATCAGCTTGATGATGTGAGACCGCTTCCTGAAAACATTGCGCGTCTCCGCGTTGACGATAAGGTCCAAGTAACGTTGACGATAGCGAGTTTCTACATCGCTCAGGCCATGAAACTTCTCCGGCAAGGACCGTAAACACGATGTCAAGAGACTAAAGCTCTGACACTTTATTGTCTTCTCTTCGGTCCTAGTCTTGAAAACAATCCCAGACACTCCCACGATGTCGCCAATTCTGACGTCGTTTGAAAGTCGAGAAAACTCTTCTTGACCCAAGCCGGATATGTCGGCAAAAACCTGGATGTTGCCCTCGCCGTCAGCGAGGTTAAAAAACAAAACCTTTCCCATCTTACGTCTCGACATAACCCTACCAGCGGTTGAAACGACTGCGCGTTCGTTCAAAAGCTCATCAAACTTCTCCAGCAATGCACCAATCAAATGAGTGCGCTGGTATGAATCACGATATGTCTGTTCCATTATAAGACTCCTTCTACAGTATTGGATACAGGATGGTTTCTTTAATATTGCGTGGCAAAGAGCCGAGAAGCAACATTAATAAACGATTCAATCCCATTCCTATTCCTGCGGTTTTAGGCGGAACGCCCATGTTCATTACTTCAAGATACTCTCTATTAACTTCATTTCCTGCCTCCCCCGACTGTCGTTCTAAGGCATCCGACAATTTAGAGACATCATTCTCGTCTGAATAAATGTCTGCTAGAAAAAGTCCCTGGGCTATCAAAAATGCTCTTTCACTGGTCATGCCATCTTGGTTATTCTTAACAAACGGCGACATCCCGATGGGCAATTCAGTAAGAAATGTCGGATTAATAATCCGTGGAACCATGAGTTTTTCAATCACCTTCATTAACCAAGTAAACCTGGTCATACTAGTATTAAACAACTCGGGGTAGGTCTCGGATAGCACCCCCAGATCACACATCTCCCAATTACCAACCATACCTTCAAAGGCTTGACGAAATGGAAGACGAACGAATGCCTGGTTGTAACAAACACGCTTACCATCCCCGTTATCGTCAATAAAAACAATTGCCTCATCTCCTTCACACTCCCTGACCACCCGACTTACAAGCTCTTCTAGAAGATTCATCATTTGCCGGTAGTCAGCGTCAACCGCATAAACTTCTAGCATAGTAAACTCGGGCGAATGCAAAGCATCGATACCCTCATTGCGAAATGACTGGGCAATTTCGAAAACTTTGTCAAAACCAGAAACAATAAGACGTCTCAACTTTAATTCGCTCGTTAAGCTGAGAAAAAGGGTTTTATCGTTAGCAAGACAGTGCGTCTCAAAGGAGTTAGCTTGTCCAGCCTCGAAAGTCTCCTGCAAAACTCCAGTAATAAACTCATGAAACCCCTTTTCATACAGCAACATTCTGATTACTGACAAAGCATGGGACATCTTCTTAGCGAAAAGAAATGCTTCTGGGTTGGTCGTCAAATCTTCTACGCGTTTGCGGTAGCGAAGTGCTGATGTTAAACCATGACGTTTGTCGGGCATATTGCCACCGTAGACAAACACGGCTTGTGCATCAATAACCTCAAGAGAAGGCATCCCCGTTTTGGTAACTATCTTGTTGCCAACCAAATGAAGCAGACTGCCCAATGGCAAGCCAACCAACTCTCTATAGTTGTCAAGGCCGTTACGCAAAACTATCTGTATTTGATCCTCTTGAAATCTGACATGGCAGAAACAAATATTTCCCATGTTGCGCTTGCTCAACAGGCGAGCATACCCAGAGAACACCGTACCATCTGGCATGCTAATAAGTAGGCCTCCAATCTTCATGGCGTTATATCCTTTCTTCTGTTTTAAAGGTGCAGATACCCTTGTTAAATACAATATACTTACAGAAATTATCACAAGAGAATATCATTACATGATAATAGAATCAACAAAATCTGTCAATAATATCCAAAAAAGTGGATAAAAAGAGTACTAAGCAGCTTACTACTTAGTACTCTTTGGTTTATAAATATTTCATACAATCCAGTTAAAGCGTAATTTTTATCTGAGATAGCTGCGTACTAATGGATACTGAATTACCGATTGGCAAAGTTATCATCGGGTCGGTATGGCCAAAATCAACATTACTAATAACTGGAAAACTCACTTCATTAAAAACATTACCTAATAAAAATTTAATATCGTCATTTGTAATCTCGCTTTTTTCTTGAAATCTACCAAAAACAATTCCCTTAATCCAATCAAGCTGACCAGCTTGTTTCAGGTGTTGCAACATCCTTTGGATTGTTGCTGCTGATTCATCGCCGTCATCTTCTAAAAACAATATCGCCCCCTCTAAGTCCGGCATATAAGGAGTGCCAATCAATTTACACAAAGTATTCAAATTGGTGGGAACTAATCTGCCACTCGCTTTTCCGGAAAAAATAATCTCCCAGCCACTATTTTTTTTCATTTCCCTGGATTTAATATCTTCTTGATCCCATAAAAGCATCTCTTCAGTATACTCCTCAGCTTTTGGCAACTCATATACCTTATTTTTTCCTAAATTCTTAACCACTTCAAAAAATGAATTCAAGGAAAATTTTTGCATTTCTGGATATTCTGCAAATTGTGGCAAAATCATTGGCCCCATTATCCCCCTTACTCCTGATTTTTTATATAAAGCATGAAGCAGCAAACTTGCATCACTATAGCCGATCAATAGTTTGTTGTTATTTTTTTTAATCAGCTCGTAATCAATTAAATCTAAAACATCATTAGCATTATAACCACCAATAGT
>MWBE01000005.1 GCA_002068915.1 Parcubacteria group bacterium ADurb.Bin326 | reverse complement strand
TGATTTACATAATCGCGAAAAGCTTGCGCTTCCGGCTCGGAAAAAGGCTTGGTACCGGCATTTACTTTTTGATTACGCCAAGTGCTGGTTTCTTGCCAGTTACAGTCAAAGTTCCGGTTCAGGTCAACATTGTTGGCATTAAAGCGACCAGGCACAGTTTCTTCACCTTGAGGGACATCGCCAGCGTCAAATTCGCCAATTGTGCCAACAACCTTATTCAAGCCGTCAGGATTCAAAAGCGGAATAACTGTTACTTTTAAGCCGGTGGGAATTTTTTCCTGATTAGCTTCAAAATATTCTTTAATCTCGCGCGCGGCCAAAACCGTATTCCAAGAGTAACCACCATGGACGCCCCCAACAAAAGCTATTTCTTTGCCACCTTCACCATAAGTGTAAGCCATAATATCCCGCCCTTCTGCTGATTTCCCAATAACCTTTTCTGGCCCTGTCGCCTCGGCTGGCGTACTAGTCGCCGTGGAAGTCGCATTGCCGGTCAAGTCCGGATCCTCCAATTGGTTATCAGTTGGCGCTTGGTTGAAAAAACCGCCTTGATAAAGAGCAAAACCAAAAATAACAATGATGATAATAACAACTAACGCAATTATTGTGTTTTTCATATAATCCAATTATAGCAAAAAACCGGTTGGCAGTCTAAAAAACCTCAAATGGCACTTTAAAGCCATAATTCGGGGTATAATATTCTACCTCCACGCTTATCAAGCAAGAGTTTATCGGCTACCAAGATATTTTTGAGCCAGACGAAATTAATACTCAAACTAGACATATTTGCTTGGTGGAGAAAATTCTCAAACTAAGAACTTAGATTATTAAATTCTTTGTAGTTAGGAGTAAAAGAGTAAACCTCTTTAAATTTTTTAATAAACAATTTATTGGTTGAACAGTCGGGCAAGAGTTTTATTAATTTTAACAACTTTTTCTTGTCATATTTTTTGACCAATAGCTCAATCGCAAAGCCGAATTCTTCGTAAAGACCGTCTTTTATACCGTCAGTGGAATCCAAGAACTTTTCAAATAGTTTGTTTAATTACATTATTAATATAACATAACTCTTAACTTAACTAGTTAAAGATTCGAGCACTGGTTTAATTTGATAAATATGAGCGGAGCCAAAAACTACCAATAAATTTTTATCTTCATCTAATTTATCAATGATTTTTTGGACTAAATTGAAATTCCGCCAATCAGACAATTTTCGGCGAAGGCTAGCCAAGGGCGAAATGGTAGTCATTGGGCTCATTAACCAGTCGATGAAAATTTCTAAAGTAACTTCTGGTTGGTATTTTTTACGCAATTCTTCAATTTTGTTATTTATTTCACCAAGAGCAGTAATTGGTTCATCGTCGTCAGCCAGAAGTTCCCGATTGAGTGATTGATAAGATCTTTCTAGCGCTAAATCCCAACTCACCCCTTTTTTGACCAACGAGGCCAGACTTCGCCCAACTATTACCAATTCTGCTGTTTGCCGGTCAGAAAGTTCGGTCAAATAATTTATATCTTGACCCGTTGTTTCTTCGCAAAAAATATAGTCAATTTTATTTTGTTGGCAAAGATGAACCATTAGTCCTCGTTCACCAAACTGTTTGATAATCTCCTCTTCATTCGTCGCTTCAATCTTAGGCAAAGGATTTGATTCTAATAAACAAAGATTATCTTGCCCATTTGTTTTTTCGATAAATTCAATAATAAAATCTTTTAACTCAACAAATTGTTTGTCTTGTGGATTAGAAGAGTGATTAATACCAAAACAATACAGCCAGGGCTCACCAATTTTAAATTTGTATTGATTGAGTGATGGATAATTCTGGCCTATTAATTTTTCGGTTGGAATTATTAAAGATTTAAGTTTTGATCTATCGATTTTCATATTACCACTTTAATCAAAGAACTACCTATTGTAAAGAAAAAACCGTGCTACCCTCTCCCTGAAAAGGTAGGGGTAGCACGGCGGGGGGGGTAACCAGGGCTAGCGGTTCTGGTCCCATTGGTCCCAGTTGTCCCACTTATCCCAGTCACCGCGCCAATTGTTCACGGTGTGCTGATCTTCCGGGTCATCTCCGACGAACGGAAGAGCAGACATTCGATTGATGGAGCCGAGAACACTCTCAGACTTCTGGGCCATCACCCGGGGACTTTCCAACACTGCTGGCATCGCATTCACCTCCTTTACTGCCATAGTTATTTACTATCAAGCTGACACGGTCGAAAATCTTCCGTCTCACCTCGCAGTGGCGATACTTACCGTTACTGTCTCGCATGGCCGTGCAACCATTATTGCAAAAAGGTTGCCACTTACAAACAAGACAGTCTGGATGGAGGACTCGAGCGTTAATACGAAACTTTCTCGCTCGATCCCCATTCATAATCTCCGACATGTTCGATTCTTGCAAGTTGCCGATAGCGTCTTCGGGGCTAGAGCAAAGCCGATCACAAGGGTAAACTGACCCGTCATAATCAACGCAGGAAAAGTTACCACAACAACCTCTAAAGTGACAGCACCTTGGCTTCCTCCCTAGAGCGGCGGCGACAAACTGATCCAGCTCGTCGATAATCAACCTTCTGTCATCAGATGCTAGCCAGAAATCAATCAATTCGTCGTAGACTTGGCATAGGTCGTCATCCGACAGAGCAATCGATGGGTCAGATGAGACATTTTCAGAACAAGACGCGCGGTCAACAAAATTCACGTTCCAACTTCGCAGACCTAACTCTTGATAGAAGAACTCCTGACTCTCTCGAACGAAGGGTATGCTTTTGGCTGTCGTTGTCTGGATAAGACCAAACTTCAAATCAGCCTCTCTCATCAGCCCGATGTTTTTCATGATTCGATCAAAAGTTGGATTTTGTCCCGCATCCTTTCGATGTTGGTCGTGAATTTGCCTAGTCCCATCCAAACTGATTCCGATGCCGAAACCATGCTCCTTAAAGAAAGCTACCCACTCTTCATCAAGGAGAATCGCGTTTGTCTGAAGACGATTGTCGAACTGAATGTAGGGATAGCGACTTTGTTCCTCTACCGCCAATTGGTAGAATTCCAGACCAGCTAGTAGTGGCTCTCCTCCATGCCAAATGACGGTTACCTTCGGATTACCCACTTCACTCAAATCTCGAGTGAGTTTCTTGAGAAGATCGTTACTCATCCGCCTAAGATGGTTTTGATCTAAGTGGGCATAGAAGCAGTAAAGGCAACGCAGATTGCAGAAATTGCCAATCGGCTTAACTATCGTGATCATCTAAACACACCTCCTTTCAAAGACCAATTTTTATCCTCGGACTTATTCCGAAGAAACCTGATTAAGGATACCACAGATATTTTAAGTATACAAGCCCCCATAATGTGACCCTACGGGGTCGTCTCCCGCGGCTCTCGTCGCGCCAGTCGCGCTCCTCGGGCTGGGCACCAGCTCGCTAAATTTTTCTACTGAAAAATCATCGCTCCACTGTTCGACTCCCCGCCGCGAGTGAAGCAGTTCACTCGCTTAGGGTCACTTAAGAAAAATGGCTCACCAGAAGTGAGCTCATTTTTCTGCAAGTGATGAAATTATAACCAATGCGCGAACTTTTTTCGAGAGCTAATGATCATGCCGACCAGCGCCTCGCGGACTCGGCGCTCCGCCCTCGCCCGTTTCGCCTCTCCATTCTTTTTCTTTTTTCGCGGGGGGATTTTTTTAAAATTGTATGGGGCGGAAACGGGGCTCGGTCGGGCT
>MWBE01000004.1 GCA_002068915.1 Parcubacteria group bacterium ADurb.Bin326 | reverse complement strand
ACAATGATGAGCCGGAGGTCGAAAAACTCTACCATCAGGCCTATGTCGAATGGGGCAAGAAAATGTACTACAACCAACAGGGCGATACCGAGCTGGAACGGCAAGCCGATAATAACTTTGAAAGAGTGATGCTCGGAAAATGGCGAGATCAAGAACTGGCCAGAATGGCGTCGGCTTCTGATCAAGCGGAAATTCCAAGAAGCAGTCTCGTATAAAAACACTATGGCACTACCTAAGAAAATTTGGAAAACATCGCAATTCCATAAAGGCATCTCAAACCTTAATGTCGAAGGGAGTTTTTGGTTTTCTAACGGTTTGGAATTTGATCAGTATCCGCCGTTTATGAAAGTAGCTAACAAATTTTTCAAAGAGAGCGACAGTGTGAGTCTTCCGGCACTCGATGAACCGACCTACATGTGCTATTTCAATTATCGATATTATTGCGTCAATCATGATGACGGGAAAATTTTTCAAAATGATTATAGTAGCTGGGTTGAGGTGCATGACAGCACAAATATCTGGGGAGGAAGCGGACTCTACGCCGATGACGACTATATGTACTACGCCGGGAGCACATGGGTCGGACGATTCGATAAAACGACATGGGTGGACAATTGGCAGTCGTTCAATGTGAACACGGCATTTGATGATGTTCCGATTACCAAGTTTTTGAAATTCATTTGCTTCGGAAATAAAAACTATCTTGCCACATGGGATACCGGTGCAAGCGTTTGGAATCCTAATAAACTCATATTGCCGACCGGTTATGTGATCGTGTGGCTCGCACCACTCACCGACTATCTCGTTATTTCCGCTCACCATCCAACATTCGGATCAGCTTTGTTTTTCTGGGATGGATATTCTCAAACTTACAATCGTGTCTTGCAACTTACTCAAACCCAAAGCCTTGCCGGTGTCGTCGACAAAAATGTTTTGTATTTCTTAACAAGAGATGGCTGGATTTGTCGATTCAATGGTTCGGGAATCGAAAAACTGAATCGCTTTCCGGAAATGAACCACGAGGACTATATATCACTTAAGGCTGGATGCATGAAAGTATATCAAGGCACAATCCTGATAGCGAAAGGATCGAACACCTACGATGTAAGTCGCCGAAGCCAGTATTGCGGAATATGGTGCTATAACCCAGCAACCAATGCTCTGTATTTCAAACACCGAGTATCAAGCGGTGCGGTCAACCATGTGACTCCCGGAGTATCAGTCATGTATGGACTTTATGTGGACAATAACACGATTCGGGTGATGTATGGCGACGGCAACAAATCAATCATCGATGTAAATCACGAAACTGGAACATTTAGGCCTTATGAATTCGGGGCATATTGGATCAGTCCATTAATCGACAACGAGCCGTATCTCCGCAAAAGATGGAAACAATTTATTCTGAACTTTTTAAAGCCGATGCCAAACAGCAGTTTTGCGAGGTTTGAAATCAAATACAATATCACCGAACAGAATATAAGAGATCAAGCAAAGTATGTGACCGGTGGCGGTTCGGATTATTTTACTGTTTCGTCCATTGGTAGCTCGATTGAAGTCGGCGATGAAGTTATTGTTCTTGCCGGTCCTGCGGCCGGACAGATACGACATATTAAAAGCATAGATACGGTAACCAAAACAGTCTATCTCGATGAAACTTTGTACTATGTCGGAACTTCTCAGGGATACCTGCAGGCTGGAGATTATGTGGCAATCACTCCTTTTAAAAGACTAGGAACGATTAAGGGAAATGAAAACCAAGGCAAGGTCAACAAAATGCTTCGGTTCAATGCGAGGTCGAAAAAGATTCAATTTAAGGTTGAAGTTTGGAGTAATTCCGGATACTCGGGCGAATGGGACATGGGAGTTAAGGATGTCTCGGCCGTCTTTGTGCCGGACAGAATAATCAAATAAAGATATGAGCAAATTTACTTTAGAAAAAATTGATGCCGAGAATGTGAAAAAGATCGATACGCATGAGTCGGTCTCAATCGTGAACATTCCTGCTTTGCAAAAACAAAAAGATGATTTGGAAAAACAAATCGCCGTCATGCAACAACAACTCGTCCAAATAAATGAGGTCTTGGACGAATATAAAAAACTTCCACAAACATGAACAATACACCAAACAACAAAGATCAGCCGTTTGATCCGAATCTGGGTTCAATACTCAACTTGCTAAGAGACATCCCTGTGCTAAATACACCGCCGACCGATACGCCAAGAACCCCGATCAGCTTCGCATTATACGATAACGGAAGCACACGACGGTTTTATATCTTTTTTAATGGGGTGTGGAGGTATGCAACGCTAACTTAAAAACTATGTCGCAGATAACAATACAAAAAGGTCAGACCCTTTCGGGAATCGCCAAACAATACGGCACCACCGTGAACGATCTTCTGAAAGCCAACCCGACTATCAAGAATCCAAACCTGATATACGCCGGTTCTGCCTTAAATTTACCCGGAGCACAGGCTTCACCCGTTGTTGCCCCTAAGGCGAGCGTTCCGAGCCCAAGTCCCACCGTGACACCTTCTAAACCCGTAACGACCACTGTTGCCCAAAATTCGAGCCCAGGGGCGAGCGGTGTACCTGAAAAGACCACGATGTATGGAACTGATGTGCCTTCCAGCACTTCTTTGCTTAAACAATACCGGTCCGAATTAGGCCTTGATACCGCCCTAAAGAGCATGCAGGACAGCCAGACTAAATACCTTGAAACCCTGCAAAATCTTCCAAAAAAATCTGACATCTACCAGCAAGAAAGAACCAAGAAAGGCATTGATACGATGGAAAAGAATTTGCAGAGTTTGGATGCAAGACTGGCCACAATGGAGGAATCAATCAACAGCTCAGAAAAAGACATCAGAGACAGAATTGTTGGAAGTGGCGGTCTCGTCACCGAAAGCCAAACTCAAAGATTAGTCGCTTCGGAAAAGCAACCGCTTATAGATGAATACAGAAAATTACTCAACGAAAGAAATCGACTCGCCACACAAATAAGCACCGCCGATACTTCCGCTAAAGAATACGCTGGAATGCAATATGAAGATTCAGCTCTTCCTCTGACGGTGGCCGAGAAAACTCTGGGATTTCAAAAAGATCAATACGGTGTGCTTGGCGACATACTAAGCCAAGTGTTTGGTGCTTCGGAAAAAGATGTCGCTAATTTAATCGACTCCGCCAAATATGGGAAAGAACAGGAAAAGAAAGAAGCTCAAGATGTAATTGACCGGGCGATAAAGCTTGCCCAACTCGCCAATGAGACTCCAGCCGGAACCGTGCTTGATATTGCTGGGACAAAAATTGTCGGCACCAAAGGAAGCGGATCAGGTTCATCAAGTGGAGGTACGAGCGATTCCAACGATATAGAAGCTTATGCGTTGGAGCTATTAAATAATCCCGACTTTACTGTCAGCAATGTTCCGCAAAGTATCAGAGCAAAAGTAATCGCCAAGAGAGATCAAATAAAAGCGGAGGCTGAAGCTGGATCAACCATGGCCAACAGTACGCCATCAATGATCAATAGCAATAATCCTCCGATTACTGCTCAGCAATTTGGCGAGGGATTGAAAGAAGTCTTCACTAAACAGATACCGGGCGTGGCAAAAAATGTGTGGGGAGGAACCAAGGGATTCTTTAAAGGACTCTTCGGCGTTGGAAATTAAAAAACTATGGCTTATATCAAAGACCCTAAAACTGGCAAATACATCAAGACTGATTCCATGCCAACGGCAACGGTAAAAACTTCTGTCGACACTTCTGCCGGACAAGTAAAATATGAAAAGAATTCGCAAGGAAAATATGAAGTAAAGCCTGTTGATACTTCTGCCACAACTTCTGCCAAACCTAATGTGACAACAGCCTCTGGACTCAGAGATTTTGCGTGGCAAAACGGTGTTGATGTCAGCGAAACTCAACCGAAAGAATCAACCCTGCAAAAGATACTCAATGTCTTAAATACCGGAGCGTATGCCGTGGGAGGACTTATAAGTGGTAAAGGAATAAAGCAAGGAATTAAAGAACATGTTTTGCCGTCTGAAGCGTTGGGAATAAAGAGCAAGGTCGGCGGATTTATTGCCGATATTCTGCTTGATCCAACAACTTACATAACATTCGGTTATGGTGGCGGTGCAAAATTAGCGACCAAGGCTGGAAGCGTTGTTTTGAATAAGACCGGAACCAAGCTATTAAAAAAGTCTATCACTGAACTTGGCGAGGGGGCGGCTCGAAAAGCAATTGCAGAAAAAGTTTTACAAGAAGGGGGTGAAAAGTTTTTGGCCAAAGGTGGACTTAAGTTTGCCGGACAGGAAATATTGCCTCGCTCAATAGCTACCGCACCGTTCAAGGGAGCGGATAAATTGCTGGAAAAAACCCCGATGGTCGGGAAGCTTTATCAGTCAGCCAAAGATTTGGCCGGAAAAGCTTTTGTACCATTCAAAGAAATAAAAGACTTGCCCGGAGGCATTGGCGAACAGTATGTCGATAAGTTTTCAAAATTCAGCAAAGCGACAAGATACGAAGTCGGCAAAGCCGTTGATGAAGTATCGGCTCTTGGCAAAACAGCAAGAAAAGAACTCGGCGATAAAGCCGGAATCGAGATCGGCAGAACGCTGGAAAACATCCCGACTCCTCCAGTACCAATCCCAAGAGGCCTTGAATCAGTAAGTCATATGTTAAAAGGCGTTGACCTCGGCGACATCAAGGGTGTGGATCGTGCCAATATAGTCGATATGAAAGTGTTCGGGTCATCCGTTGAGGGCAAGCTTAAACCGAACGATGTGGATATTTTTATGAAAGTGAAAGACGGCTCGATGAAATTCAAAAATCGTGGTGGATTACCGTCGCCGATTGTGGTCAAGAAAGGAAAAATACAATATTTCATAATGCCGGAAAGCCAAGGCGATGAACTTCTCGATGCGATGCTTTATACCGGGCGTAAAGATCAAAGTCGATTATATTCCGGTGCGACCGTAAAAGTACCAAAGAATTATTGGAGTGGTGCTTTGAAAATTGCCGATGATTCGATAAACCAACCCGGAAGTAGAAAAGCAGTCGATGACATCGTTGACTTTATTCGGGGCGAACATAAAAAATTTGCCACTGCTGAAAAACAGCGTGGTCTTTTGGATTATGAATTGCCCGATTACCTAAGGCACTACTTAACTCCCGAAGGGCGTGAATTTTTACAAAAGAGCGGGATGAACATTACTTCCGAAATAAACAAACCGCTTCGTGTAAAAAATCCATTTGCCAAGACAAGACAGATTGATGACACAGTCGAAGGAATAAACAACTACTTCCGCAAAAGATATGGCGTAAGACTTTTTGAACAGGATGCGTTCAAAGCATTCGCGGCTCGAAAGGCCGAACACATCAAGGCTGTTGGCACCTACGACTTTTTGACCGAAATCGGAAAAGAATTCGGCAAGCAAGCCGAAGTGATAACCAAACAGATT
>MWBE01000003.1 GCA_002068915.1 Parcubacteria group bacterium ADurb.Bin326 | reverse complement strand
AGATTAATAGACTTTTTGAGCAAAAGCCGGAACATCAAAATAGCTAGGATTATCCTTGTAAATTCGGCGTAATTGGCGTATAATTTTATCAATACGACTCATTGACCAGCTTCTGGTGGTGTAAACTGGTTCAAAGTTCCGGAAATCGCCACCGAAGGATTTATTCCAAATCCCTGGAGAGGTGGCAGAGCGGTTGAATGCGTCAGTCTTGAAAACTGAAGTCCCCTTAAAAGGACCGCGAGTTCGAATCTCGCCCTCTCCGCAAGAATTTTTTCAAAAATATAATAAGACCATATGTCAGAAGAAAGGACTGATCCGGCTTTGGCTGAAGCTTTGTTTTATTGGCAACATCCGGATTACGTGGTTTATCACAAAGATTTCAGGTGGTACGCAATATCTTTGGTGCTATTGGTTTTTGCGGTTGCCTGGACAGTGATTGACGCCAATTATATGTTTGGCGCCTTTCTGATTCTGTTCTATTTGGTTCTTCTGATGTTTGAAAATCGTCCTCCGGAAATGGTAGAATTCGCCATTACTCCAGAAGGAATAAAAAGCGGCAAAAGCTTTCATTACTATCGCGATATTGATTGTTTCTATATCATTTATCGCGCCGAAGGGATAAAAAATCTTTATTTCGAGTTTCGCAATCCTTTGAGGGGGAGATTAGTAATTCCTCTTGATGGTCAGAATGCGGTTGCCGTCAGGGATTATTTGCTCGGAGCTTTGCGTGAAGATTTAGAAAGAGAGGCGGAACCTTTGATGGAGCAATTACGTCGTTGGTTGAAGATATAAGATTGAGATTCTAGCATGTGCCCGTAGCTCAGGGGATAGAGCGCCAGCTTGCGGAGCTGTAGGTCGCAGGTTCAATTCCTGCCGGGCACACATTTAATTTTTCTCATGGCTGCCTTATCGGATAAAATCGGAGAATTGGATCCGATTGCCAAGAAGTTATCCAAAAAATTGCAACACTTAGGGATTGAGACCGTTGAAGATCTCATTTTTTATTATCCTCATCGTTACGAGGATTTTTCTGTGTTGTCCGAAATATCTAAGTTAACAGCAGGGCAAGAAGCGGCTGTCTTAGGGAGATTGGAGCTTATTGCTTCACGGCGCAGTTCACGCCAACGTAAATATCTGACAGAGGCAGTGATCTCTGACGACTCCGGATCAACAAAGATAATCTGGTTTAATCAGCCCTGGATGGCTAAGACACTCAAACCGGGCGATCGGTTGTTGGTCTATGGGAAAGTCGCCGGCGATGCTTTTAATGTTTACTTTAATTCTCCTAATTGGCAAAAGACTGGTTCTGTTGCGCCGGGAATTTTGCCGGTTTATTCCTTGACCGCAGGAGTAACTTCCAAGCAAATTTCTTCCCTAGTGGGACTCGCCTTGTCAAAATATGGCCAGTATTTGAAAGAGTTTTTATCCAATCAAGTAATAGAAGATAACAAGCTTAAAGAGTTATTTTGGTCTATTGAGCAAATACACAAGCCGGTCAGCTTAAATAACTTATCTTTAGCGCGACACCGACTTTCTTTTGACGAGCTCTTGCTATTGCAGTTGAAATCTCAATTATCACGACGAAAGTTGAAAGAAGTAAAGGCGCCACAAATTAATTTCAACGAAATAAAAACTAAGGAGTTGGTCAATTCTTTGTCTTTTGATTTAACTATCGATCAGAAGCGGTCCGCCTGGGAAATAATTAAAGATCTTGGCAGGCCAGAACCGATGAATCGTTTACTGGAGGGAGATGTTGGCTCTGGCAAGACGTTGGTCGCCATAATGGCGATGCACGCAACTTTTGTTGATGGTTGGCAGTCAGCTTTGATGGCGCCTACTGAAATATTGGCAACTCAGCATTATCGAACTATTCGAAAAGCTTTGGAATCATCTGGTGCCAGGGTTGGCTTGCTTACCTCCGGACAAAAAATTATTAACGATATTGATGTAGGCAAAAAAGACTTTCTGAAGGCGTGCTCATCAGGCGAAATAGATATAATAGTGGGGACGCATTCCCTGATCCAATCAGGGATTGATTTCAAAAAATTAGCCTTAGTTATTGTCGATGAACAACATCGTTTCGGTGTCAGGCAAAGACAAGAATTGAAAAATAAAGGAGGACTTACTCCGCACTTTTTATCTTTGACTGCCACTCCTATACCTCGAACCATGGCGTTGCTTGCTTATGGCGATTTAGATATTTCTTTGATTAAGCAGTTGCCTAAGGGTCGGCTACCGATTATTACCAAAGTTGTCGCTCCTCAGCACAGGGTTGCGGCTTATGATTTTATTAACAAACAAGTGTCTGGGGGCAGGCAAGTGTTTGTCATCTGTCCTCTAATTGATCCGTCTGATAAACTCGGCGTCAAGTCGGTAAGCGAGGAACATGAAAAGCTGGACGAAGAAGTATTTCCTCATTTGTCTGTGGGGTTGTTGCATGGTCGCCTGAAGCCGGCAGAAAAAGAAGAAATAATGAATAACTTCGTTTCTGGAAAGATCAAAATTTTGGTGGCAACTTCAGTAATCGAGGTTGGAGTGGACGTGCCCAATGCCACCATTATGATGATTGAGGGAGCGGAAAGATTTGGTTTAGCTCAGTTGCATCAATTCCGCGGACGCGTGGGCAGGGGAGAGTTTCAGTCCTATTGTTTTTTGTTTAGCGACTCCTCGGATGAGAAGACGGCCAAGCGTCTTGATTTCATTTCTCGTAACAACGATGGCTTTTCTTTGTCTGAATACGATTTGCAATCAAGGGGGTCGGGAAATTTGTATGGCGTTGAGCAGTCAGGATTTGCTTCAGGATTGAAATTGGCCGACATTAATAACGTCGAATTGATTAGGCAAACTTCAGTTGTCGCTAAAGAATTAGCCGGTAGCGTAGATGATTTTCCCGAGTTACTAGAAAGAGTAGAAAAGTTGGGACTAGTTGACCATTGGGAATAATCTAGATAGATGATTGACTTTTTGCTGATTTATTGCTATACTAAATAAGTCGTGCCCCGATTGGCGGGGTCACATCCTCTCGCTTAGCGGCTGTTTCGCCTAGCGAGAGTTGAACTTTAGGCACAATTAGAAGGAGAAAAAGTAGATGGGCCAGAAGTTGATAACAAAGAAAGAAATAAAGGAGACACAGAAGCCTCACCCCACTGCCTGTTGCAAAAGGTGTGGTCGCAAGGAGATTCCCGTGGCTCGAGTAGAGTTTCTCTCTCAGGAGGGAAGGCCGATTATTTGCGTGAAATGTGCTCGGGCAATTGAGGAATAGAAGGGAGTCAAGAGTATTGAAGGCAAAACCTACGGCAGGCCGGCTCAATCCCGACGATTCAGGATTGGCGACCCCAAGTTTTCCAAGAGCTGTCTTTTCAGTTAGCGCTTAAGTTCGCTTAGGCGCCTCTCCAGTTCGTTTTTTCGCCACCGCGCCTTGTTCCCAGCGGTGGCTCTTTTTATTGTCTAAAAATAAAACAAGCGACTTTGGAGTCGCTTATTTTATAATGTTGATTGCTTTTTCGATGCCGTTAAAATCTAGGATTTTAAGTTTAGACTTTGAGAGCGGTTTTTTTGACTCCGGCACTATAGCCGAGATGAAACCCATTTTTTCTGCTTCACTAATCCTTCTTTCGATTTGTGATACCGACCTGATTTCCCCTGATAAGCCGACTTCTCCCAGGATGATGGTTTTTGCAGGTAAGGGTTTTTCTAAAAAAGCTGAAGCAATGGCCAGACAAACCGCCAGATCAGCGGAAGTTTCTTTGATTTTAAATCCTCCGGCGACGTTGATATAGACGTCGTGATTACTGAGGTTTATTTTAGAATTTTTTAGGAGCACAGCAAGAAGCATTTGCAAACGGTTCAGATCGAATCCGTTGGCGCGACGTTGCGGATAGCCGAAGAAGGTTTTGGCGGTTAAGGCTTGAATCTCTATTAGAAAGGGCCTGCTTCCTTCAATGGCGATGGTGGTGGCGATGCCGTATCGTTTAGTATCTAATTCTTTGTCAATGAAAGCTTGGCTGGGATCGGTAATTTCTATAAGCCCTTTTCCCGACATTTCAAAAACTCCAATTTCTCCAATTGATCCGAAGCGATTTTTGACTGCTCTTAGGATGCGGTAGAAATTATTGGCGTCGTTTTCCAGATAGAGAACAACGTCGACTAAATGCTCCAAGGTTTTAGGGCCAGCAACCGATCCGTCCTTGGTAACGTGTCCAATCACTAAAATTGATATGTTTTGAGATTTTGCCAGACTCATTAATTTGGCGGCACAGGCGGTTATCTGCGAGACACTTCCGGCCGAACCGGATGCTTCTTGCGAGTAGATTGTCTGTATAGAATCTATGATTAATAGCTGTGGCTTAAGCTTACTGGCCGTGGCAATTATTTTATCAATATCTGTTTGAGGTAAAAAATTTAATTTTTTAGGATCCATTCCCAATCTGGATACTCGCGAGGCGACCTGCGAGGCTGATTCTTCTCCTGAGGCGTAAAGAGCGTCTTTTAGGTTTTGTGCCGCCTGTAGAGCCAGGGTGGATTTGCCGATTCCCGGATCTCCGCCCAATAAGACAAAGGAACCGGAAACTATTCCGCCACCAAGAACGCGGTCAAGTTCTTCGATTCCAGTGGGGATTCGAAATTCCCTCGTTTCATTTAATGATGCTAAATTGATCGGAGTTTCTGCTGGAATTATATTTTTAAACTCAGATTTTGTAGCGGATATTTCTTCATTGAGTGTTCCCCAGGAGCCGCACTCTAAACAGCGCCCTTGCCACTTGGGGTATTGGGCGCCGCATTTGGAGCAGGAAAAGATAGTTTGATTGGTTTTCATGAAATTATTATCCTTGGTCTAAGTGCCAGCAGTTATTTTCTTCCGGCTTGTATTCGTTAATAACTCTTATCGTCGGATAAACAGTTCCGCCAATATTGACATCATTTAGAACATATCCCGGCTGTCCATTATACCAAAAATCAGGAGTTTCGTTGGCAATAATGTTTCCGAAATATTGATTTGTTTGGTCGTTACGAGGGAAGTCGGCTGCAGTTCCGCGAGCATGTCTTGATCCGATATCGTGAGGCCTAAAAACTGAAGTTGGGCTGGCTCCGGTAGCTGAAGTTACGGCTCCAATTATTGCTTGGGTTTCAGCTGTGGCGCCAGTTAAGTTTACTGGTGTGGCACTGCCCGTGCGACCCTCGTGTTCATAACTGCCAACGCTTTGCGAGTACTCCCGACTCATCACATCATAGTTGCTTGTAACCGTAATATTTTCGATCTCCGGCATATTAATCTCAGTCAGAGAAGGATTAATTAAACTAATAATAAGATAAGAACCAAAAGCAAGTACTAATCCGGCAATAGCAGAGAAAATAGTATCTTGAGCATCACTAATCTGTTTAGGATCGCCT
>MWBE01000002.1 GCA_002068915.1 Parcubacteria group bacterium ADurb.Bin326 | reverse complement strand
CTTGCCTGCGTCAAAGAACTCTAATCGCCTAATATTTACAAAGCCGGTGGATTTGCCGGTCAAAAAGTACGAAACTTGGGAAAAATCTACATTGATGCGGTCAATATCTTTAAGATCTGCCACTGATTTATCCCAAAATCCTCGATCGGCGAGAACTCGCGCCACCGCTAAAGTAGTCCAGGCATTGATGTTGGTTTTTTCGGGCATTTTTATGTGAGTAATAGCCGAGCGTAACTCTTGCTCGGGCTTCAGCGCCACTGTCTCACCGGTCACGAGGTCCCGATAAAGACCACCAGTAGCTGCTAATAAAATGGGGCCGTCATAGTTGGTCTTTAAATTCAAGTCAAAGGTTCCGTCTGGACTGCTGATAACCTCAGCGATCTTTTCGCCCCTACTAAGCTTAGAAAACTGATAGGCGGTTACAGTCGCGCCTGATACCGGAGTTCCAAGCTCCACAATACCTTTGAAACCATAATCGGATTTAGCAAGCGGTTGTACTGCGACCGGCTCACGGTATGGATTATCCTTGCAGCTCGCTAAAAATACCCCTAATGACAAAATGACAATATGTTTGAACATTATCCCCCCTAAAAAACTAAATGCCCCAGTGAGTTTTTGAGCTTACTCAATAAATCAGTGTGATTTAAAGAGATTTTTTTGCTCGGCAAAAAGCGAAGCCTTTTTGCCATAGAGGAATTACAGGACGCAGAAAAATAATAGTCACCCGTAGGGCCGTAACGAAGTGAAGGAGTTGCGCAGCAACTTGACGATTATTTTTATGTGGCCTAGCCACTACGTTCGTGGATTCTTCGAATTTCCCTGAAACCTTGTCTTTTCTGATAAATTCAAAAATAAAATGATTTCTTCATTTGTTGGTTTCTTATGTTTTTTGAAAAAATAAAAATTTAAATAAAAAATTTGTTCTCAAACGAATTAAGAATTTTAAACGTTGTTTTCCCTTAATTAAGAATTACTTAAACATTACTTAAGAATTACTTGATAGGAAAAAAATCCTTGGAAAGCCGCATAGTGATGCCATTAAAAAAATACCCTCTCGTTTAGCAAGCCGGGCTTTCTCGTTTAGCAAGCCGGGCTTTCTCGTTTAGCAAGCCGGGCTTTCTCGTTTAGCAAGCCGGGCTTTCTCGTTTAGCAAGCCGGGCTTTCTCGTTTAGCAAGCCGGGCTTTCTCGTTTAGCAAGCCGGGCTTTCTCGTTTAGCAAGCCGGGCTTTCTCGCCCAGCAAGCCGGTAGTTTTTGTCAAAGGGTAATCTTGACTGGAATTAAGATGTTTTTAGGTAACGTTCGCATGGTACTTGTGGATGAATTAGGCTTATTTAAGCTTTTTGGCCATGAAAAAAGTCTCAAAGAAGAAACTTCCCGGCTTGCTAAACGAGAACTACCGGGTTGCTGGGGAAGGCTTTTTTATTTGGTCAAATTGCGACGGGCAATAAAGATCCAATCCTGTTTATCTTCGGCTTCTACGAGATAAGCTTCAAGTTCATAGGTGCCATCTAGGATTTTCTGTCCCTTAAGCTGTTTAACAGAGCTTTCTAATATTCTCTTTCGATCTGATTTATATTTATATTCAGCTAACCCCAGACGATTGCATAGGTTAACCAGCGAAATATTAAATTTCTCCTTAGTGGAGAGCTCATAATCCAGCATGGTGTAGAGAAGCTGAGCTGTCCCTTTGCGTCCTTTATCCTTTAAGCAAAGATAGGGACTTAACATCAGCGCTTTGACATTTTTCTTTAGAAAATTATCTGTAACAAAGTTAGAAAATCGAATTTTAACCTTAGAAGTGCCTCCAGGAGAAGGCTTTAGGGTCTTTTCATTAAAAAGTTTGGCATACCATTCATAGGAAAGAAGAGTAAAATCCTGGCAATCATAAGTGCTATCGAGGACATTTATTTTTTTGATGTTAACTCTGATAGTAGCCATTTCTTTTAATAGCTTCATTACGCTCTTGTAATGGTGCCCAGCATCATCCCCTCTAAGTTTTTGTACTAAATCATAGACAGATAGTTCCAGAGAACCATATAAAGTTTTTTCTTCGTCATCAATTTGGTAATTTTGCTGCGACCATACCTGTGCCAATTTATAAAAAGCTTCTTGATGCTTTTGTTTCAAGACTCCTCTCACTTGGCCATCACAGTCGCCTATTTCAATTTTTAAAATAAAGTCTTCACCAGTCAGCAGATCTTTGACTTTGCGTTCATAGATTCGAAAATCACCCTTAAAAGTATTTGTTGCAAATATTGCATGGCGCTCAATAGTCAAATCGCTACGAACTTTGTTTTCTTTAATAGGAAACGGAATTAAATTACATTTGCCATCAATTTTTTGTTCTTCAATACTAGCTAGATTTTTTTCATCATCTTTTTGTTTAGCGATTTTTTTTTCAATGCGATTCTTAACCGATACAAACTCGTTTTCCGCGATTTTTAACTCTATTTTGATGTAGCTGTCACCGACAATAGAGCCAACAATTTCCTGCAAGGCACTTTCGAGGCTATAGTTATAGCTCACTTTGCCCACAACTTCCTTGTTTGAGCCAAGCACGATAACATTCTCATTCTTCTCTAGAACAGCGAAAGGATATAGCATCCCCTTAAACTGGTAGTTTAGGAGAATTTTCTCGAATATCTTTATTTCTAGCTCTATAAAATCTTTTTTTTGGTTATCAGAACTATTTTTATTAATATTCTTTGTATAATTTATTGCCATAGATTCGCCCCCGCTCATCCAGTTCTATCATCTAAATAATTGGTCGTCCGCTTTTAAGCTCTTCCTTGCGATGTGGAAATGAGGAACCTCTTTCCTTCTCAAAGCGTTCTAAGACCATCTTAAGACCTTCCTCGGCGAGAGATACCATGGTTATTCCTGGAGTCCAATAAACAGTATTTCTAGCCCTCTCTAGTAGATCTCCAGACAATAGCATGGTAAATCTTTGTTTGTTAGGTTTTTCCATAGGTTTCTCCTCGTAAAATCATAATGCTCTAATTTATGTATTAATGTCAACAATGTAAATGAAATAATTTAAATCGATGAGCGCACCACGATGCTGGAGAAGAGATGAAATTTTTAGGGCATCAAAAATGAGAAGCTATAAGTAACAATACGTGGGAATAAATTAAACCCAACCACGTCAAGCACAGACAAGTTGGGTCGGGTAATCAAGAGTTGTAATGAGTTGTAACGTATCGCATTAATGCTGGTAAGCCAACAATTTAGTCCTAATAGCTCGCTCAAGAATATGATTACGATGTCTCTTTGGCAACGTGTCCCAAAAACCTTTAAGGCTCTGATCAATTCTAATACTGAGAGATTTTTTGGTCCCATTCTCATGAGCAACCTTCAAAGGTGCCCCTGCCGCATGTTCCCTCAAAGCTTCCCGAATAAAGTGAGAGGCGCTTTCAATCGAATAATTCCCACCAAAAATTGCCGATTCAACCGCATTATGGACGCTGTCAAATAGATGCAAATCGATTCTGATTTGTGTGACGTGAGAAAAATTGCCCGAGTTCTCCTGCTTATAAACAGGTGGAGACAAGTTTAAACCAGTTGAAATGGGTAGCGTTGCCATTGGTTCACTTGTACTAACTTGAGTTGTGTTGCGTTGAGTAGCATTAGGTATGGATGGGATTGGTTTGGTGAGAGCATCTCTGCC
>MWBE01000001.1 GCA_002068915.1 Parcubacteria group bacterium ADurb.Bin326 | reverse complement strand
AAGAGCCGCCTGAGCACGATTGATTGATCCCTGCTTAGTTTCATCAGAGGTTATCGGCTGCTCAGATACTCCGCTGGCCACAGCAAAAGGAATAAGCTCGCAAGCAAAGCCGAGCTCTTTGCAGACCATTCCCAAATACATTATCTTATGTTGTGATTTTGTGCCTAAGGCGATTTTCATATTCTATTCAACTAAAAAATTCATAATTAACTTAATAATCACATCCTTTTCCTTCGGATCGCTTTCCGCTACTAATAAGGTTAAGGCAACCAAAGCGTTATCATTAATCTTGCGTTCGCCATCTTTCTTAAACAGGTGGCCGGAACGCGAGAGGAAGTAAATAAACAGGAAGGCGCCAATGCGTTTGTTTCCATCCACGAAAGGATGATCCTTGATCACAAAATATAACAAATGCGCCGCTTGATGCTCCAAAGATGGGTACAATGGCTTGCGTCCGTAAGTTTGATACAAATTGCCAATCAAAGACTTAAGACCTTCTTGGCGTTCACGTCCATACAATTCAGAATCGCCTAGCTTTTTAGCCAACTGCTGACGCATGCCGTCAATAGCCAAAACAGCATCATCATAAGTCAAGACGCGCCTGATCTTGGACAATTTTTTCGGAGTCGCCAATTGATGATTGTCGTATTTGGTAAGCAACACCCAAGAGTTAGTATAATCAGTGATTACGCGTAGCAGTCCCTTCTCTTGCTCACTACTCAACCGGCGCGTTTCAATGGTGCGACGAATCAAGGCCACAGCCGATTCCAATTCATCTAGTTTGTCGCCCTGCAATTGCTTCAAGCGGTCGCGATTAACAGTAAAGCCGTTGATAATGTGCTCACGCAAAACCTTAGTAGCCCAGATACGGAATTGAGTGGCTTTCTGCGAATTGACGCGATAACCGACGGAAATAATGGCGTCTAAGCTATAATATTGAGTTTTATAGGTCTTGCCGTCAGTGGCAGTGTGTGCAAAAATTGCACATACTGAATTTTTATCCAGCTCCCTTGATTTAAATATATTGTTTAAATGCTTAGTGATAACGCTTCTTTCCGCATTAAGAATCTGCCCTATTTGCGCCTGTGTCAGCCAAACGGTTTCCTTTTGCAAAACCGCCTCAACCTTAATGCTTTTCTTTTTATCGCTATAAATAGCGATTTGTTTGTTTTTCTCCTCCTTCATAAAAACTTATTATTTTAAGCTGATTATAGCACAAACCAACGATTAATTCTTAAGATACTTGCCGGCAATACTCAACGCAAACGATGGCAAAATAATAAAGACGGTGGCAAACATCAATCTGATGAAAATCTCGCTAATCTGTGAATCGGCCTTGTCCGGACCAGAGGCAGTAATGACAACGCCTAATCCCAAAATTCCAAAAGCGATGGAGGCATAAATGAATACTTGGGTGGCAATTTTTTGCATATTTTTAATATAATTTATTTTTTAAACTTGCTAAGAGCATAAGGCGCGATAAAGATAGCTATGATCACCAAAATCCACAGACGGCCGGCAAAAAGATTATAATCCGCCAATAACTTGCTCCAAGAATTACCAAAAACATAATGCCCGACCAAAAACTCAAAAGCCTCGGTGGCAACCAGCCAACCAAAACCCACCCAAAGCCAAACCTTGTCGCTTACACGCGCAAAATCGCGACGGAACAACAAATAAGTGACGACAAAAAACACTATAATCAAAATAACAGTACTAATCTGATGCGCCAACAAATCCCCCACCATCGGCTTGTACAAAGCATTACGCACAATGCCATTGATAGTCGCCAACACCGCCAACAGAAACCAACCGAGCACAGCTTTGATAATAATGCTTTTCATAAGTTATAAAAAAATTCTAAAATTAATTCTTCCAACAAAGCTCAACTTCGGATCCTATTTTTTCCTTAATCAATTCCCTAGCATCATAAAAAGAACCGATCCTATCTACTAATCCAGCCCTCAAGGCGGAGTCGCCCATCAAGGTTGAGCCATCGGCTAACTTAGATACTTCGGCAATTCCAAGTTTACGATTCTCTGCCACCATCTGGATAAAATAATCACGTGCTATTTTTATGTCTCTCTGATAAAGGGCTAATTCTTCTTGGCTTAATGGCTTATCGGGATTACCGGTGTCTTTGAATTTACCAGAGTTTAATTCGATAAACTTAACGCCCTCTTTACGATTTTTTTCAGAATAATCCAAATAAGAATAAGTAATGCCGATACTGCCAACATCACTAAACCTCGAAGCAAAGATGGTCTGAGCTCCGGTTGCCGCCAAATAAGCGGCAGAAGTTCCTACGTCCCTAATAAATGCCACGACCGGCTTCTTAGAATGCTTGAAGGCCTTCATCATCTCCTCCCCGCCAACCGGCGAACCGCCATAAGAATCGATTTCAACAATTATCGCCTTGATTTTTTCATCATTATTGGCCTGGTCGACATAATAAACTATTTCATCGGCCGAAGTTTGATCTTCGGTTATATTATTTTCAGAATCAAAAATATAATTGGGGTAATAAGTAACAACAGAACCATGGATATTGAGACCATAGACATTGCAGCTTTCCTGATCTTCCGTCTCCATACTTGACATTTAATTTATGGTGTGGTATAGTCTAGATATTTATTAACTAAGAACGGAAATATGATAATGC